>JAAYAX010000014.1 GCA_012719175.1 Methanomassiliicoccus sp. | reverse complement strand
TGGTGTTCTTCACGTCCTCGACATTACCCGCTCTATCCTCTGCATAATATTCCAGTACGTGGGTTCCGTTGTCGAAGAGGCCGATGTTGCTCCCGTATGTCGTCCACCCCCCTCCATTTATCCGATAATGGATCTCCCCGATCCCTGAGGTCACATCCTCCGAGGTCAGGTTGATAGAGGCCGCCCCGATGTATCCGTTCCCTCCCTCGTTGCCATAAATGGCTATGGCGGTCACCGGGGACACGGTATCGACGATGGTGCTGGCGTCGGCCGCATCTCTCCTCACCTCGGTGACGTTATTGACGTCCGTACCTTGAGTGAAGAACTCATACCTCCCATCGCCCGGCGGATCGAATGAGATGGGACTGGATTCGAACTTGCCGTCCGGCCTCCCAATGGTGGTGTACAGCTGCCAATCGCCCGTTCCGTTGACACGGTAGTAAAATTTCACGTAATCCATGGGGACCCAGGGGCCGTTGTCAGTGAAGCTCACAGGGAAGGGGCTGGCGGTCTGGTAATCATCGAGGGGCAGCACCGACGTCGTCAAGGGCAGGGACCCGACTGGAACGGTGCCGATGCAGCTGATATCGTCCAGGAACACCCCCTCTCTTGTGCCCAGAGAATTGCTGGAGATCGTTCTGACACCGTACTCGGCGAAGGCGTCGTAGACGTCTCCGTTAGTGGGGGGTACGGTCCCGGACACGAACTCGAAGCCTATCCACGACGCGTTGTTGGGGATCTCCACTGTTGCTTGCATCCAGGTCTCGGCCATGGCCTGCTCCTGGCTGATCGTCCAGGCCACGTGCTTCATGATGCTGCTGTTCTTGCCAGTGTAGTAGACCACGTTCAGAAAGTCGTATCCGACGACAGTTCCGGTACCCGGCTGGGTGGCATCGGAGATGCCGGTATCTGAGTAGAACCAGAAGGTCAAGGTGATGTTGGCGTAAGCACTGAGGCCGCTCACGTACTTACGCATCACGGCATCCATGTTCGTATCGTACCTCTGAACGTACTCCGACTGAGGCACCTCGCTGGACATGTTCAAGAGGTTGAAGTCGTACGGCTGATTGTCGGTAGCGTTATAGTAGTTGGAGTTGTAACCGGATTTCGCGCAGTAAGCGGCGAAACCGCCACTGTGGAACGTATGTTTGGACCTACACCACGTGTCCACGCTATCGTTCGGGTTCTCGTCCGTCTTGGTCCAATTATCGAACCACTCCTGGAACACGATCTCATCCGCGTTCTCGGTGAAGAACACTTGACTGGAGGGGACCTCTGCCGTGGCAGCAGTAGGAATAATGGTCAGGATCATCAGAGAGCATAACAGAAGCGCCAAGGCGGCGTGGAGCTTTCCTCGGAACACGGTGCAGTCATTAACAATTGTATTTATTATAGTTCCCTGGGTACATTGAAATATCCCGTAAATGAAGGAGATGACCTCCCCCACCGTCTGGTGGATCCACCATATACTGGGGTCAGCCCGGAGCGTGATCCTTTCCATAATATCTATACACGAAAATAGTATGATCTGACCGGTCAAGAGGAAGGGGCATCTCAACTTGGCGAGGTTGAAATTCGCACAGCTGAAATTTTTCATGAGGTTGCCCTTATGACAGTCATCATAGGATTGCAGAACCTTGTAACAAATGGCGTCGAAATCGAAGCACCGGTATCGACACACATGGTGGATGGTCGGTGCACAGAAGAAGATCTCAATTCAATTCACAAGGGTTATATAGGCGGGTCTCAAAATCGAAACACATGGCTACATCGAGAACGCCGATCATCGTTGCTGTTGTGGCCGTCATCGTCGTTATTGTTGCGGTCGTCGCGGTAATGGCCAACATGTTCGGGACCAACGCTCCAGCTCCGCCCACGACCAGTAACGAGGTAATAATCCGGTACATCGGCTATTCCCCTGGATTCGCCCCAAGCTCCCTGACTGTCCATGTTGGAGAGAATGTTACGTGGGTGAACCAAGCTGGTGCCGATCATGACATCGTATCGGACAATGCCTCATACCCGTTCACCAGTGGCATCCTGCCGAACGGTCAACGCTATATCCATCAGTTCGATCAGATCGGAGAGTTCCCTTACCACTGCTCCATCCATCCCGTTATGACGGGGACGATCACGGTGATCGCCTAGCGGTTTCAGGGCAAACGATGAACGCCCAGACACCATACCAGCATTTGTCATGGTTCTGAGCGACAAACTGCTGGCATGCGACGATTTACGGCACCCTCAGCTCCTCGACCCACAGCTCCTCGAAGAAGTATCGGCGGGTGCCCAGTCGACGGTGGGTGAACCTTGAGAGCAGGACATCCAGTCCTTCGAGCTCCATCTCCGATGACAGCAGAAGAAGGATACGGCCCTCCGGGAGAAGATGCTCCCCAACCCTCTCCAGGAAGGGTGCAAGCACATCTAGCCCGGTCGCTCCTCCGGCCCATGCCTTTTCCAGCATGCCCTCGTCCTCTGCTGCCAGATATGGTGGGTTGAACACCAGGAGATCGAACCCGTCCTTCACGTTCAGGAACAGGTCGCTCTCCACCACCTTCCCCTGCAGGCGGTTCCGCTGGAGGTTATGCCTCGTACATTCCACGGCCCAGGGGTTGATGTCCGCCGCCGTAAGGTCACCCCCGGCAGCAGCGATGTGACAAGAGATCAGTCCGGTCCCGCAACCCATCTCCAGGACCTTCTCCCCTGGAATGAGGGTCAAGCATTCCAGCAGCAGGAAGGTATCCTCCTTGGGAGGGTACACCAACTCGCATTCCTGGATATCGATCTCCTTTCGGTATTCCATGGCCATGCCCCTGTCACAGCGTGAACGGTGCCTCCCTATAATACTCCGACCATGATTATACTGGTTCCAGAAGAACAGCGAAACGGTCTTAACGCGTGATGTGATTGCGTGTTAGGATGGAACCCACCTCCCTCGTGATCGTTGGCATTATCGTGATCGCCCTGGCGGTGGCATCTCTAAAGAGGTTCGACCTCTCCCATGTTATCGTCCTCAGTAACCTGGGCATATTCTTCATCATCCTGTTCTCCAACAAGTTCCTGATATTCAACGATCTGGCGATGCAGCCTCAGGACATCGGGAACGGGACAGCCGTATATACCGTATTCACCAGCATGTTCGTGCACTACGATTTCGCTCATGTCATCGGCAACATGCTCTTCCTGTTCTTCTTGGGCAATCCACTGGAGACCAGGATCGGAAAGGGAAGGTTCGCCCTCGTCTACTTCGTATCCGGGATAGTGGGCTCAATGATGGCGGCGCTTTACTTCATAATCATCGAGCCCGCCCCAGCGATCTTCATGATGGGGGCCTCAGGGGCCATCTCGGGCGTCGTAGGCACCTTCCTGGTCCTATATCCCCGCGACGAGATACCGATGTTCGTCGGACCCATATTCCTGCCCCGTGTGCCCATCTGGGTATCGGCCTTGAGCTGGGTAATCCTGGGCATATTCCTGGTATTGCTCCTGCCCAGCAACGTGTCCTGGCAGGCCCATCTTGGGGGCTTCATAGCGGGGATGCTCATCGGCCTGGTCCTGGGCCGCAGGGTCGAGGTGGAGATAAGGAAGGAGAGCGCTCCCAGGGACTACTCTAAGCTTGAGGCCTTGGCCACCACCCCTCAACTGAAGAACGCCCTGGAGAATATCAGGGACGAGGCCCATAAGGACGTCCGCGAAGTGTGGCTGGAGTATTTTGCAGAACATTCACAGTGCCCTAAATGCGGAGGCAAGATGAAGTACCGTAAGGACCACCTCATCTGCCAGTGCGGGGAGGTGATAGAGATATGGTGACCTCTGTCCGCGTGATCTTCGAGGGTTGGCTGCGCCGGGAGAACGGTGTGCTGAAGGAGGCCCACTCCACATCGACCCTGGTCCTGACCGAGGGCCACCACATCCTGGTGGACACGTCCTCGAGACAGCAACGGGCGCCCCTCCTTCAAGGCCTAGCGGAAGCTGGCCTGAGGCCAGAGGACATCGACATCTTGGTCAATACCCACTTGCATGCGGACCACATTGGGAACAACGATCTTTTCGCTTCGGCAGTGAAGATAGCAAGGTCCGAGGAGTGCCCTGACGCCTCCTTCATTAGCATCACCGAAGATGCGGAGATACTACCTGGAATAAGCCTGATGCACACACCTGGCCACAGCCGCGGGTCCATGAGCGTGGTGGTCGAGACCGCCGACCGCCGATATGTCATCGCCGGAGACGCCGTCCCTACCAGGGATAATCTTGAGAAGTGGATGCCTCCCATGATACATTACGACAGGAACGTTGCTGTGGACAGCATGAGGCGGATAAGGGACATCGCCGATGTCATAATCCCCGGGCACGGGGACGCCTTCGAGATCGATCTCCCTCCGGGCAGGGAGCGATAATTTTATTCCTATGAACGGTACATGGTTCCGTTCGGATAATGATGACAGTACCAAACGCGCTCTACCTGGACTGCCCCTCGTGCGGCGAGCATGCCGTACATGAGGTCCTTAAGGGAAGGCTTAGCAAGAAGCAGGACAGCATGGAGGCGACCGTGAAGTGCCAGGATTGCGGTCACACCTACTCCACGGTGGTGAGGGAACCTGAGGTGCTCAAGGTACCCATTATCGTCTCCGAGCGGGGTAACTCCAAGAAAGAAGAGATCGAGCTGGAGGCGGGAGAACTTCTCAGCCTCGGCGATGAGCTGTACCTGGGAGAGACACACCTCCTGGTCACTGGTCTGGAATGCGACGGCCGGAGGGTGGAGAAGTGCGATACCAAGGACGTCTCCACCATATGGGCCAAGAAGTTCGACAAAGTGGTCGTGAAGATCTCTGTCAATAAGCACACCAGGACGATAGCCACGCAGATCGATGCTATGCCCGATGAGGAGTTCTTCGTCGGAGACATGATGACCGTGGGGAAGGAGAAAGTAGTGATCCATAACATCCGCTCCACGGAGGGGACCGTCAGGCGGGGAAGCGTTCCCGCCCGGGACATCGTGAGGATATACGCCAAGGCGGTGCGTACCACCAGCTATTGAGGGGATATGTACGAGAAAGAGCGTCTGGAGATGGTGGAGAAGCTGGAACGGACGGGGTTCGTCACCAGCCGCCAGGTCCTGGACGTAATGAGGAAGGTACCTCGGCATGAGTTCATACCTCGTCAGCTATGGCCGTGGGCCTATGTGGACAACGCTCTCCCCATCGGCAACGGCCAGACGATCTCGGCTCCGCACATGGTAGGCTACATGCTGGAGGTTCTGGACCTGCATCCCGGCCAGAAGGTCCTGGAGATCGGGACCGGCTCTGGATATCACGCCGGTCTGGTGGCGGAGCTCGTGTCCCCCGGGGGCCAGGTCATATCCCTGGAAAGGATACCCGATCTGGGCGACCAGGCCCGGAAGACCCTGGAACGGCTGGGGTACGGCGAACAGGTCAGGGTCATCATCGCCGACGGCACCGAGGGACTACCGCTGGAGGCACCCTTCGACCGCATACTGGTGACAGCGGGTGGTCCTGGTGTCCCCCCGCCGCTGAAGGACCAGCTGAAAGAGGGCGGCATTCTGGTGATACCGGTCGGCGGCAGGACATATCAGCAACTGACAGTTGTGAAAAGGGAGGGGGGCAAGTTCGAAGAGAGAGCTCTGGGGCTGGTGACCTTCGTCCCTCTCATCGGCCAGCATGGTCACGAGACCAGCTAGCGCCCTAAGATCAAGGGCAGCACGTCCGACAGGTCGTTCGAACGTAGAACAACGTCGGCGTTCCTCTGCACCTCGTCGTCGATGGGATTGAAGGCTATGGAAAGACCGGAGGCACCGAACATGGACACGTCCACGAAGCTGTTGCCGATTGCCACGGTGCGCTGCTCGGACACACCGAAGCTCTCCTGGAAGCGCTGCAGGGCCTTTCTCTTGTTGGTCAGCTCCACGTTCAGCACTCCCTCCCCCGTCAGACGACCTCTGTCATCACAGGCCAGACTGTTAGCGATATGATCGTCGAAGCCGTTCTCCTTGGCTATTCGCCTTGCGGCCATGTCCAGGCCCCCGCTGACGATCACACAACGCATTCCATGATGATGGAGAGTGCTCACCGTGTCCTTGATCCCCGGGATAATGGGGACGGGCCTCAGGATCTCATCGATGTCATGGACGCTGACGTCCTCCTTCAGAGCCATCCACAGCTGGATGTCCCGACGCATGAACTCCATGTCGTCGATGCGTCCCTCGATGTAGTCTATCAGGGACGCCTCGTTGTTGACCTTGAAGTGCTCATGCACCCACGTCCAGGAGCTGGTGTAATCGACCAGGACACCATCCATGTCGAAGGCCACAAGCCCATAGTCGCAATCCATGTTGGGAACACCATACAAAGGTTATTAATGACCTTTGGTGTTGAATTTGACGATGATAATCCTCCTTGGTGTGGGGCATGTCTTCGATATAGCTGACCAGGTCAAGGGGCTGATCGAGAAGGAGCATCCCGATGCGGTCTGTGTGGAGCTGGACCGGGCCCGCTATCATGCCCTCCAGAACCCGGGAGGGAAGCCCAGCGGGCGACTGACATACCGCCTCCTAGCCAAGATGCAGAAGCGCCTTGCCCACCAGTACGGTGGTGAGGTCGGGGCGGAGATGCTGGCAGCCACCGATGCTGCACGATCCATAGGCGCCGCTGTGCTCCTCATCGATGTTGATGCCAACGAAACCTTCAACAGGTTGAACCAGGAGATGCCCTTCATGGAGAAGCTGAAGCTGGGCTTCTCCGCGCTGTCCTCATTGTTCATAAGCCGCAAGAGGATGGAAGAGGAGGTCGACAACTTCGAGGAGAACGGGGACGTCTACCTGCAGGAGATGCAGGAGCAGTTCCCCACGCTCAAGAAGGTACTTCTCGACGACCGCAACGCACTGATGGCCAAGCGCATCGATGCTGCCGCCTCCCGGTACCCGGTCGTTCTGGCGGTCATCGGCGACGGTCATGTGGAGGGCATAGCGGACCTACTGGACCGGGACGACATCAAGGTCTACCGCCTGAAGGACATACGCAGCGACGGCCAGCCCTCGTCCCCGCGGCAGGTGCAGAACAACGCCGAGGTCCGCTTCCACTTCGAGCGATCGCTCCAATAGTATGGTTTTTACGTCGAAGGGGCATACTGGTCAGCGTGCGCGTTACCCTCCTTTCCTATACTCAGGACGCAGAGAGGCTTTGCGCTTCGGCCGCCCATTCCTGCTATTCAAGCAAGGGCGCCAGCGATCTCATGGAGGAGTGGGACGAGAGGAAGGGGGCAAGATGGCTGGGCATACCTCTGGCCTCCGGGCACCACTCCGTGATCGAGCATGCCTGCTACACCTTCTCCATAGAGGGAGTGTCACGCTCTTTGACCCATCAGCTGGTTCGCCACCGCCTCGCATCATATAGCCAGATGTCACAACGTTATGTGGACATGAAGAACGCGGATTACGTGGTCCCGCGGTCCATATCCTCCGATCCCGTGCTCGAGGAACGCTACCGCGCGCTCATGGAGCACATCTGGGAAGAGTACAGGGAGCTTTCCCGAAAGGTGCCGGTGGAGGACGCTCGATATGTCCTTCCCAACGCCTGCACCACCAACATCACCGTCACCATGAACGCCCGGGAGCTGTGGCACTTCTTCGAGCTGCGCACCTGCCGGAGAGCTCAAGAAGAGATACGCGAGGTCGCCGACCAGATGCTCTTCCTGGTGAGGGAGGTGTCACCCCTTATATTCAGGAACGCCGGACCGCCCTGCATCTCCAGGGGCAAATGCTCCGAGGGGAAGATGTCTTGCGGGAAGCCTCGCAAGGAACTTCGGGCTCTGTGATGGCCTAAACACACCTGCAGGCTCTTCAGTGTCGAGAATCCTGGAGAGTTGTACACCTAGCTCATTTTTCGATGTTCAGCAGGTCCTCGACCCTCTCGTTCATAAAGCTGTACGAATCGCGGACCCCCTGGTTGTAGAACGTTGGGGCCAACTCATCAATTATGAAGTCCAGGAGAAGGCCGGCAGCGAGGTCTCCTATCTCCTCCTCTCTGACGTTCAGGAAGTAGGACTTGATCTTCGAGACCAGGCGTTCCCTCTCCTCCTTTTCGATAGTTATCTTATGTACCTTGCGCATCGGGCATCAGGACCAATATCCTCATCTCGGTCCTTAATCCTAAGGGCCTTTTACTAGGTCAATTGGAAATGGAGAACCTTGTCCCCTGACCCTCGACCACTGGCCACTTCAAATATCACTAGCTTTGAAGGCCTTGGGAATGCATATCACACTGAAAAGGGTTAAATAGGGACTCCGCCTAACCGCCTTGCTGCCTAAGGTGACATTCATGGGAAACATTCGCCCCAATTACATCAAAAGGATCGCTCTCGAGCTTGTACAGAAGTATCCCACGGTATTCAACGCAGACTTCGAGAACAACAAGGTTCTGGTATCCAAGCTGACCAATGTCGAAAGCATAATGATGAGAAACCGCATCGCTGGGTACGTCACGACGTACTGGCAACATATGGAAAAGTAGTCCGTACGATACCTTTTTCTATTAACAAGATTGTGGGCCGGGCAATATGGCCCCTGCCGTTGAGGTGACGGATCTTTCCCGGATTTTTGTCGGTAAGAGCCCCGTAGTGGCCCTGGACAACGTCACCATGAAGGTCGAAGAGGGGGAGCTGTTCGGCCTCCTGGGACCCAATGGAGCGGGGAAGACCACGCTCATCAAGATATTGTGCACGCTACTGTTGCCCTCCAAGGGGTCGGCCAAGGTCCTGGGGTACGACGTTGCCAAGGAGACCTCGAAGATAAGGCCCCTGATCAACATGGTGTCGGGGGGTGAGATCTCCGGTTACGGACTTTTGACGGTACGAGAGAACCTGTGGATGTTCTCCCAGTTCTACGGGATCCCTGGGAAGGTGGCGAACGAGCGTATCGACGCCCTCATGCACGCCTTCGGGCTGGAGGACAAGGCCGATGTCAAGGTGAGGACCATCTCCACCGGGCAGAGACAGCGCATGAACATCATCCGGGGCTTCGTCACCGACCCCCGGCTCATTTTCCTGGACGAGCCGACGCTGGGTCTTGATGTTCAAACCAGCCGGGCCATAAGGGACTATATCCGCACGTGGGTGCGCTCACAGAAGGACAGGACCCTTCTCCTCACCACTCACTACATGAGGGAAGCAGAAGAGCTGTGCGACCGCGTGGCCATCATCGATCAAGGCACCATCCTCGCCTGCGACTCCCCCGAAGGGCTGAAGAGGAGGATGAACAGGGACTCGACCTTCGTTCTCGATACCACCCATTTCGACAGCTCGGTCATCTCCACCATCGGCGGCGTCAAGGGAGTGAGCGCGGAGCTCATGAAGGAGGGCTTAAGGATCAAGCTGGTCGTCGAGGACGAGTCCGCCATATCCGACATCATATCCTCTGTGAGTGCCGGCGGAGGAAAGGTGCTAGGCCTCAACAAGAGCGAGCCCACCCTGGAGGACGTGTTCATAAAGCTGGTGGGGAGGGGGTTGGAGTAGTCGCCTGGTTGCTGAACGTTCGAGCCGCCCTCGGTCGCGCCTATCCTCGAGCGATCGGGGCCATCAGGGAACCTTCATGGACCTTCTTCGACGTTCTACTCCCGCTCCTGGGCATTGCCGCATATATCTTCTACTATCGGGCCCTGGGCGCTGATCCCGCGTTCGAAGGCTTCGTCGTCCTCGGCGGAGCCATGACGGCCTTCTGGCTCAACGTCCTATGGGGGATGGCGGCCCAATTGTACTGGGAGAAGGAGACAGGCAACCTGCAGCTGTTCCTGGTGACTCCTATGTCGCGCATGGCCCTGCTCGCGGGAATGGCCTTGGGAGGCATGTTCGCCGCAGGCATACGTGCTCTGTCCACCCTCTTGATAGGGATCCTGCTCTTCAACGTCAACATGGTGGTGGTCGACCCCCTGCTGCTGGTGGCGGTGTTCCTGGTGACCCTCATCGCCATCTATGGTATGGGCATGATGTTCGCCTCCCTCTTCATGCTGTATGGTAGGGATGCATGGAACATCTCCAACCTCCTGCAGGAGCCGATCTACCTCGTCTCCGGCTTCTACTTCCCGGTCAAGGCTCTGGGGCCCTGGGTAAGCCTGATCGCGGCAGTGATACCCATAACCTTGGGGTTGGACGCCATGCGCCAGTTGCTCTTCGGACCTGTTGCCAACGGCCTTATGCCGGTCGTTTGGGAGCTGGCCATACTTGCCGTCCTGGCAGTGGCGTTCCTGATATTGGCCCGGTGGTCGCTGGAGTACATGGAGGGGCTGGGCCGGAAGGAAGGGAGGTTGACCTTGCGATGGCAATGACCTCCCACCTTCGCACCCTGCGCCAGGCGGCGTGGCTGGGCTGGCAGATGGAATCGAACTGGACAAGGCCGTGGCTGTTCATCATATATTCCATCGCCCGGCCCATCGCGGCCACCCTCATATTGGTGGTGATGTTCCTGGTGGTAAAGCAGGGCGTCGCCAACGACCCCCTGATGTTCACCTACACCTACTTGGGGGCGGTGTTCTTCATGTTCGTGGCCCAGGTGCTCTTGGGCGCCACCTACGTTATTATGGAGGATAGGGAGCACTATCAGACGCTGAGGCAGATATACATCGCCCCCATCTCCCTACATGTGTACATCATCGGGCGGTCCCTCAGCAAGGTGGTCCTCACCAGCATGTCCGCGATCATATCGATGGCCTTTGGGCTGCTGGTACTGAAGCTCCCCGTCGACCTGCTGCGGGTGGACTGGCCGCTGTTCGCCCTCTCTATGGTGATAGGTCTGGGATGCATACTGTCGATAGGCATCGCCCTGGCGGGGATAACCTTCCTAACTGCTAAGCACAGCACCGGGATCAATGAGGGGATAGGCGGCGTCTTCTACCTTTTCTGCGGCACGCTGTTCCCTTTGACCGTGCTGCCATCATGGGGTCAAACTATCGGGATGGCCATCCCCATCACCTACTGGCTGGAGCTGGTGAGGAGGTCCCTGTACCCCGGGGGAGGCATAGAGTCCATAAGCGGCCTGGGGGAGTTCTCTAATCTAGTGATCCTTCTGCTTCTGGCCATCTCCGCCTTGGCGTTCCTCGGGCTCTCTCTCCTCATCTTCTGGTTCGCTGACCGCATGGCGAGGAAGGCAGGGAAGGTGGACATGACGACATCTTACTGATTAGCCAATATACTTCCTTGTCTCGCTGGATTACCCCACACGCAGGAGGCTAGATCGATACAGATACGAAAACCTTGTCTTTTTCCCCATCCGAGGGTTGACGCTTCTTCGGATTAAGGACACCGCGAGCTGTCCAAGTGAGGTGAAATCGGGGACCTCAACAAAGGAATAGGATCAATCGAACAAGAGCATTCAGAAGGCAACCTATCTAACTATTTTGAACCATAACCTGACTGGTTTGACCAGTTCTATCCAGGGCTCTATATAATTGGACCGAATTGGACTCTTTCTCCGTTCAATCTAAATATATAACCTGCCTTTGGTATGTGGCCGGAATGGGGTATGCCTGTGACAGAAGTGACAGACATCACTTGGATCATTTTAATTGTCAGCATCTTAGCGCTCCTGTCTCTCGACCTAGGGGTCTTCAATCGAAAGGCTCATGTCATCAAGCCCAGGGAGGCGCTCTTGCACGTCGCCTTCTTCGTGGGCGCGGCCGTTGTGTTCAACGTGGGGATTTTCCTGTCGATGGGCTCCCAGCTGGGCCTGGAGTTCACCACTGGCTACATAATGGAGCTAATGCTTAGCATTGACAACCTGTTCGTAATCATACTTATCTTCAGCTCCTTCTGCGTTTCCCAGAAGGACCAGCATAGAGTGCTTTTCTACGGAATATTGGGAGCGCTGGCTTTCAGGTTCGCGTTCATCCTTGTAGGCGTCTCCCTGGTGGAGTCTTTCTCCTGGGTGCTGTATATCTTCGGCGCCTTCCTAATAATCACCGGTATCAGGATGGCCGTGAAGAAAGAGAAGGAGAACGTGAAGCCAGAGCACCACATAATGGTCAGGTTCTTTCGCAGGTTCTTCCCGGTCACCGACACCTATGAGGGCGACCATTTCTTCGTTCGCAGGCCGGGACGGGGGCCCAAGGCCGGCAAGATGGTGCTGTGGGCTACCCCAATGTTCATCGCGCTCCTAGTGGTGGAGAGTACAGATATTATCTTCGCCGTGGACTCCATACCTGCAATCCTCGGCATCACTACCAACACCTTTATTGTGTTCAGCTCCAACGCGTTCGCCGTCCTCGGCTTGTGATCGATGTACTTCGCGCTGAACCACGTCATGAATCTGTTCTGCTACCTCAAGTATGGGCTGGCAGCGATCCTGACCTTCGTGGGTATCAAGATGCTGCTGCCCATCGTCGACCCGCACCTGCACATACCAGTGGCCGCTTCCCTTGTCGTGATCGTCAGCATACTGGGCGTGGCTATCATAGCATCGCTGCTTAAGACAAGGCGCACTGGGACCTGCCCGGTGGTAGAGGAAGTGCAGGCGGAGACCTGCCCAGCCCTGAAGGATATAGCAGATTCAGGGGACGACCCCTGAGACGAGTCCCTGCCCCTTCCGGAAAGCGGGGTAAGGCATTCCAGCACGGACCGGATGGTCAGGGACCGACCCCCTGCGGGCGCTCCTCGTCCTTGATGGCGTTTCGCCGCAGACGCTATCATGGTGTGTTAGTAACAACACCAAACTTCCGTGAGGTACCGATGATCGCAAAAATGGGCGCAGGCTTTTTCAGGTAAATGGGTCTTAAAGTGCTAGGTTCGAACTTCAGTACGGTTTGGCTAAAAAAGGGACTGATGCTTGAGGCGCCTGTCGCATCACTATTAAATCCTCCCGAGCTGACAAAATTGACAGCCAGGCGCTGAACCAGTCAATACGCTCAAGCGAAAAGGAATTAAAGGGGGAACTATTACAGGGAATTGCCCGAGTGGGGTAGCTTGGATATCCTAAGAGATTGCGGATCTTTAGACCCGGGTTCGAATCCCGGCTCGGGCGCTTCTCAAAACCCCCTAACGAAGCGCTTATCATCGTCTCCCTCGTTTCATTACCACCATGTCTCGTTATGGGCTCCGGTACGATCCCCTACCACCGCTTCTAGCATCATCTGACCTTGTGGTGAGGCTCCGGGCCGCCCGCGAGCTGGACGATCAGGATGTGAACCTCTCCCCCATCAAGGAACTGCCCCCAGTTCGCAGTAGGATAGCCAAACAGCAGAAGGACGGCTCCTGGCGTTTCCCCGGGCGAAGGGTCGACGGACACACCCATTACGAGTACCTGGAGACCTACAGGGTCCTGGGGGAGCTGGTGGAGCTTTATGCTATGGACGCCACCCATCCCGCGGTGTCCAGAGCTGCGGAGTTCCTGTTCTCTCTACAGACCGATGAGGGCGATTTCCGGGGCATCTACGGGAAGGAATACTCCCCCAACTACACCGCGGGGATCCTGGAGCTGATGATGCACGCAGGCCTGGGGAAGGACGATCGGGTCGAGAGGGGTTTGCGGTGGCTGCTTTCCTGCAGACAGACTGATGGAGGATGGGCGGCCCCCCTGCGCACCATCGGCTGGAAGTTCCATGATCCTCTTCCTGGCGGAAGCGAGCCCGTTCCGCCTGACACTACCAAACCATCATCGCACATGGTGACGGGGGTCGTGCTCCGCGCCCTCGCCGCGAGCGACTATTACCGTAGAAGGGAGGAGACGGTATGCGCTGCGAAACTCCTCGCCTCCCGTCTGCTCCTTCCGGACCATTATCCGGACCGCAAGGGCGTGGAGTACTGGACCAAGTTCTCCTTTCCGTTCTGGTTCACAGACCTGGTGTCAGCTTTGGACTCTCTGTCCCTGATCGGGATCCCCGCTGAGGACCCATTGGTGGCTAAGGCCGTGGACTGGTTCCGCTCCCGTCAGCGAGGGGACGGGACCTGGCGCCTGTACTACCTGAAGGGGGCGGGGATAAGCATCGACGAGTGGGTCCATTTCGCCCTGTGCCGGGCCTTGCGCCGCTACTCGGACTGATCCAGCCTTTCCGGCTCCTCCTCTATTCCCACGGTGCTGACCATGTCCACCTCGCCCGGCGGCATTATCCGGGCGATCTCCTCCTCAGGCACCTCGAACATCTTGGCGAGGAGGGCGGAAGCCTTGGTCTTGACCTTCCTCGCTGGCTCGATGATCACATAACGAGAGGAGTGTGCCTGGACCGCTCCCAGCGGCCCGCACATGATCTTCCTTCCTCCTTCGTACATGATCTCCCCCACTGCGAGCTGCAGCGGCAGATGGTTGATGTAGTTCCTCTTGCCGCGGATGACGAAGGCCCCGCGGGGGACGAACTCCCCGGCCTGGGCCATCTTGCTCACCTGGTCCGGCAGCACCCAGTACGCCGTTCCCTCGGAGGCGCCGGCCATCCACGCCTTGGAGTGGGCTATGGCGAAGGTGCAGGCCTCGATCATCTCCTCGTCGCTGGCCTCGACCCCGTTGAGGATCACAACACTGGGCGCCCCGTGCACATCGGCGTGGGCGAAGCGCTCGGTGGTCTTTAGATGTTTCTTCACCAGCTGATCGTTGCTGTGCGCGTCCCTACCCGCCAGGACCATCCTGCCCTCGGAGGTCAGGAACCACTTGTACCGCTCGAACCAGTACTCCTTGGTCTTGCGCACCGAATGCTTCTCCGCCTTCCTCCGCCCCTCACCCTCCTTGACCTTCTGTGCCAGTCGCTTTTCCGTCTCCTCGAGAGCGGTCTGAGCACCCTGCATCTTGTCCTTGGCCTCCTTCCCCTGCTGGTACAGAGCATTGGCGTTGCCCTCCACCCCCAGGGTGTAATCGAGGGTCACCTCCCTGCCTGCGATCACCGTGGTCACGCTGTGCTCCTTGGGGTTCACGCTCAACAAGGTGGGCACTACTGAGAGGACCTCCCGGGTCTGTTCCCAGTTCAAGCCCATGGTCCTAGCCTGGACATCCTTCAGCAGGGCGTCCGTGCCCATGTAGTCGGAATAGATGGCCTCCGCCTGCTCCGCAAAGGCCCGGGCCTCGGCCAGCTGCTTGTCCACCGCCGCCTTCTGCTGCGCCAGCTGGCGCACCAATCGCTGGGTCTCGGGGTCTTCCTTCTCTCCAGTGATCGGCGCCCTTTCGGTTATGTACTGATGGATCCCATCGGAGAACGTCCCATGTTCCTTCTGCTCCCTGTCGCCGTACTGCAGGAGGGGAATGGGGACCACGTCCACGGGCCTGCCGTCCTCGAGCACGACCCGGGGACGGCGCCTGGATGAGCACTCCTGGAGCAGAAGGGTTAGGGAATCGTTAAGGCGGTCCACCTCCTCGGTGGACAGGCTCTTGGCCTTGCGGTCCTTGTCCACCCCTGCACGGAGGCAGGTCTCCTCGGCGTACTGCCCTCCGATATTTATGGCTGTGGCAAGGGTCCTCACAGCGTCCGATGTGGAGCCCAGGAAGGCCTTGCGGAACGATGGCGCGTCCATCCTGAGGGGGTTGAACCTGGGGGGTGGGAAGGCATATTCCAGACCGGGGCGCACCTCGCGGTGCCGCCACTTCCGGGAGTGCACTGAATTGAGTATCTTTCCACCGGACACCAGGATCAGGTTGCCGTCCCCGAACAGCTCCATGATAAGCTGGTAGGAGGTGGGCCCCTTCTCCAGGTCGAGCACCATTATACGGTCGAACTCCTGCTGATGAACGGCGGCGATCCGAGCATTGGTTATGTACTTGCGTAGGTTCACCGCGAACTGGGAAGGCATATCCGGTATGTCCGGCTTCTCCGGTGCCAGGTACAGCCACTTCATATCCTGCAGTACCATCTCCTTCTTGCCCTGACCTTGTGTATTGACCCTCACGAGGACGTTCTTGGCCTCCCAGTGGAAAACCTTGTCCAGGTATCCGCCCACCAGGGACTGCATTTCCCCGGTCATGGCCAGGATGTCGAACGCGCTCAGCTCTTCCTTCATCGTTCCCTGCTACCATTCCAGGAAGATAAGCTTTGCTGACCCCTCTCAGGGAAAAAGAGCTTTGTTGTCCGGCGAATATGGTCGAAGCATGATAGAAGATGTGACCGAGGCCGACCTCCCCTACATACTGGAGCTGCAACGCGCCGCCTTCAAGGAGGAGGCCGAGCACGTTAAGGACCCCTCCATCAAGCCCATGACCCAAACCCTGGAGGAACTTCGGGAGGAGCTGGCCACCAACGTTTTCCTGAAGTATGTAGAGGACGGCGTTATAGTCGGCTCGGTCAGGGCCAAGGCGATCGGCGGCACATGCCACATCGGTCGCATGGTGGTTCACCCCGATCACTGGAGGAAGGGGATCGGGAGGTCTCTGATGCACGAGGTCGAGGGCCGTTTTCATGATATCCAACGGTACGAGCTCTTCACAAGGGAGGACCACGAGAGCACCCGACCCTTCTACCGCTCCCTGGGGTACACCCCTTTCAAGGTCGAGAGGTACAGCGACACCCTGAGCTTCGTGTTCCTGGAGAAACCCGTCCGGAGGGACGGTCAATAGTACAAGGCCGCAATGCCCGTCCCCCATCGTTACGGGAAGAATAATTATAGCCGCTCGGATGTGGGGAGGTACGTTGATCGACATCGAGGATGTGATCCTTCAGCGCATCGAGCAGATCGAGGAGGACGATGATGAGCTCGAGACGGACTATGAGCTCATAGCACCCGATAACCGCGGGGTCATCACCGTTACTTATGATCTTCTCCCCATAGGGGCCGAGTTCGTGGAGTCCGATTTGAGCTGGTCCCGCGAGGATGCGGTGGAAGAGTACAGCTTCGCAGCTGACGAGGGTCTTTACGTGGCGGTGATAGTTCCCAACGATGCCTTCCTCAGTGTCAAGGAAAGGTTGCTCCGAAAAGGGCGCATGGGTATAGATGTGTACAGCTACGAATCGCTTGGCATTCTGTCCACACCCATGGCTGGATGAGCTCCGGCCCGTGATCGCCGGTCGGGGTCGAAACCTATATTAACAACTATCGAATTGATGGTCTCCATCCGCCACTGTGGCTTAGTGGTATAGCGACGCCTTGGTAAGGCGTAGGTCGAGGGTTCAATTCCCTCCAGTGGCTCCATATCATTCTCAATTTTTACAAGCTTACTTTTAATACCACGAAGCAAGATTGGCGCCCAACTCTAGCCGTGAAGGTGGGATTTGGGATGGGACGTGCGTTAGGGTTGATACTGGTAGCACTTGTTTTATTGAGCGGTTCAGTAGTGCTGGGAAGTACGGCGACGGCTGCCCCTCTGGTCAGCTCCGGGTCCTTGCAACTGAACATCACCTCGCCGCAATCCACACCCACCCCATATCTCTTGACCCCGTATGCCAACATCACCTGGGAGGCGTACGATGAATCTTATAATATCACCGAGACCCTGGTCTACCTTGACAATGCCAACGCCCTGTCTACATCTCTCACCTGGGTCAACCTCACCGGCCTCTCTGATGGTCGTCATACAGTGACCGTATGGGTGATAAACGAGGTGGGCTCTTCCGCCGAGAGCTCTGTCGTATTCTATATCGACACCACTCCCCCGACCCTGCAGATAGTTTCCCCGAACAACGGCGATTACCTCAACATATCCGAGGTGACGGTCACCTGGCAAGCCTACAGCGCGGTGGGCATCGCCTATTACGATGTACGGATGGACAGCCAGCCGTGGTTGACTCCCATCTCCTACTCCCGGACTTCCAACACCTTCAGCAGCGTTACCAACGGGCAGCACAATATCACGGTGGTCGCCCATGACCGGGGCGGCAGGACCACTTCCTCCGTGATCAATCTAAACATCGATACCACCATCCCCACGGTGACCATTACCGATCCGAGCGATAACGCAGGTTTCAACCACACTGGGGTCACCGTTTCATGGAGCGGTTCTGATGCAGGCAACAACCTGGTCGGTTACCAGATCTGGGTGGATGGGGTGAAGCTCACCACGGCCGTTCCCGGGGAGAACCACATTAGCAGCAGCTACTCCAAGGGACACCATACCGTGCGCATAGTGGCCATCGATGTCGCCAATAACACCGCCTCCGACGAGGTCACGTTCCTTGTGGACACCGAGGTCCCAGCGATCATCGAGCGTTCACCTGAAGGCGGGGATGTCGCTGTGGACGCGGTTATCGAGGTCAACTTTACCAAGTCGATGGACCCCCTCGCGACCACCATCATCGTGCCGGGGGTCGACGGCACAAAGCAGTGGGAGGGAACTCTCCTGAGGTTCACACCTTCCTCGCCCCTGGCCCATGGGGCCACATATGCCGTCGTTCTCAACGCCAGCGATGCGGTGGGCAATGTGATCGCCAGCTCCTGGAGCTTCACCACCACCAACCTCGGCACCATCTCCGGCGTCATAACCGACGCGGAGGGGAAACCGGTATCGGGAGTGAAGGTCGCTCTCGACAGTGGAGCGAGCGTGGTCACCGATAGCTCAGGCGCCTTCACCCTTACTGCGCCTGCCGGCCCCAATAATATCACCTTCAGTAAGATGGGGTGGGATTCCACGACCAGGACCGTGGAGGTCGTGGCTGGGGGGTCCGTCAATCTGGAGACGATCTCCGTGAAGCCATCCAATCCCCTGGCCATTTACGGTGTGGTCGCTGCCGTCGCGGCAGTGCTCTGCGCCCTCCTCATCTTCACATTCCGCCGCCATAAGCCTAAGGCCAAGGCCCCTCCGGCCAGATCGTGGAAGGGCATGGAGGACCTGCAGAGGCGGTCACGGCGAGCCATGGACGACGATGACGAGGATGACCGCCTATAGAGATCATGCCTCCTGTTGATGGCGGCCGCTCGATGCCGTCCCGGTGTGGAGTCCTTCGTTCCCATTATGTTTCAAAAGAACTGTAGGGTCCGACGGCACTTTGTTTCAAATTTTGTAGGTCTTGATGAGTTTTTATATCATAAAAAAAGAAAAAAAAAGAATGGAGGAGGCTTGCGAGCGTTCAGATAGTACCTGGAACCAGTATGAACATGATCAAGATCAGACCTATACAGAGGAAGATCAAGAGGGCATCCCTCTTCTTCTGATGGATCATCTCCGTGCGGTGGGTCAAGGTCATCCTCCCTGTTCCATGTAGTCCTGAGCGTTCGCGAATATATTTGGGAGCGTCAGGTACATATAGATATCGCTTTTTATAATAATATCAACTTAGATATTACTTCATGCGATACAGGACGAACCCGGACCACACCTTCGGCCAGAAGTAGGTGGTCTTCTTGGGCATCTTGCGGCCGGCCTGGGCTACCGACCACACCTCGTCCAGGGGGGGCGCGCGCACCAGGATGGTCAGGTCGGTACCTCCGGCTTTCACCTTCTTCGCCACGGATGCGAGGTCATGATCATATTCGATGACAAGTTCGTTGCCCTTAGGAAGCTGGTACAGGATGTCCTTGAGGATGACCTCTTGGCACACGTAGGTGTCGATGGTCCAGAGAATGTCTCCACGGGGAGCGACGAACTCTGCCACTACTACCTTTCCACTGGGGAAGAGGAGCCCGAAGGTGGGCACCGTGGCGACCTCCAGGGCGGCCTCGGCCGCGGCCTGGTCCTTCACCTGCCGCAGCGAAAAGTGCTTGCCCATGGCTTCAAGGAGCTTCTCCTCCTGGAACTTTAGGTTCTTTATCAGGCGGTGGGTGGGGCGGACGAACATCCCTGTGTCCTGGGAGGATACCATGGTGCACAAGACATAGCTCTTTTTCTCCTCCTGGGGGTTCTCCTGGGAATACTTGTAAGAGGTCTCGTAACGGTGGTGACCATCGGCGATGAGGATCTTCTTGTCCTTCATGATCTTCCTGATGTTGTCGACCGTTGACCTGTCAGAGATGCGGAACAGCTCATGTACGGTGCCCGATGGATCTTTGCATTCGTTGAGCTTTGTAGCGTTCCGGGCGATGCTCCCCATGTCGAGGTCGGAGCGGTCGTAGAGGCCGAAGATGGACTCACAATGAGTCTCCGTGGACCGTAAGAGGTTCAGGCGGTCCTCCTTCACCTTGGGGAACGTCTCCTCATGGGGGATGATGTTCCCGGCTTCGTAGCCCTCGGACCGGAGCACACCGATGATCCCGTTCCTCGTCAGCATGCCGCCCTTATCCTGGAAGCTCTGCCGGTATAGGTAGTAGCACTCCACATCATCCTGGAAAAGCTTGCCGGTGGCTAGCCAGGAGTCCAGCGTCCGGGCTGCTTCGTCGTACTTACCGTCCTTCGCCCCCAGTGTTATCCTGGTGATGTTGTAGGGCTTGGACTGCAGGCGAGCCTGTTCCTCCTCGGAGATGATGTCATACGGAGGGGAAATACGGTCAGAGATATCTTCATCGGTGCTTAGTCTCGGCAGGACGCCACGGAAGGGGCGGAAATCGACCATGGGAAACGTTCCCGGTAATGCCTCACTCGTTCAAGAGGCTTGCGACAGGCCGCATTGCAGGGAAAACCCTAATATTATCCTCCTTCTTCGTACCGTGGAAGGAGGCGGGGTACATCAGCATAGTGGCCGTCATTAGCAACATCATATTGGACCTAATAACATCCACCGGTTACCTCGGGATTTTCCTGGCCATGCTGATCGAGGGTGTTCTCACCCCCATACCCAGCGAACTGATAATGCCCTTCGCGGGATACCTCTGCTTCACCGGGACGCTTAATCTTGTGGCCGTGATAGTGGTCGGTTCTCTGGGGGCGATGTGCGGCTCCATCATAGCCTATTACCTGGGTCGCAAGCTGGGCAGGCCCCTCCTGGACCGCTACGGCCGCTACCTGGGGATGAAGGCCGAGAGCATGGACAAGGCCGAGGCCTGGTTCGCGCGCTGGGGGTCCTATGGCATCCTCATAGGCCATGCGGTGCCCGGGATACGCTCCATCATATCCTTCCCCGCGGGCATATCTCGGATGGAGCTGAAGCGGTTCGCCCTATTCACATTCCTGGGGGCAACGGTGTGGAACACCGTACTGGTGTCCGTGGGCTATATGCTCGGCCAATACTGGATGAGCTTCGCCGAAAGCCTGGAGGGATGGGACATCGCTATCCTGCTAACTGCAGCCGTCCTGTTCATCGCCTACGTCGCTCTCTCCCGGTGGCGGGATGCAGCACGCGCAAAAAACAGAGAAAGTATCGATGAGGATAGAGATATCTGACGCTTCTTACTGCAGGTCCGTGAAGCGGTAAGAGCCAGGCGGAACCTTCAGCTCAAAACGCGCCCCCTGCCCTTCTGAGCCGTTCTCGATGATGGAGATGTTCGTTAACTTGAGCACCTCCCTTACCAGGAACAAGCCCAGGCCGGTGTTCTTACCGTACCCGCGATAGAATATCCTCTCCTTATCCGTTGGCGGTATGCCCACGCCATTGTCGTTGAAGGCGATGGTCAGGCCTTCGGGGGCCTCGGCATACTCTATCCACAGGTCGGTGGCATTTACGCCGTGACGGAGAGAATTGTCCACCAGGTTGATGAAGACCTTGGGGAGCATAGGGTTGGAGAAGACCTCCAGCTGATGGAGGGCCTCCGGAATCCTGACAGGATGCTGCGAGACCATCTCCGGGATGGTGTCCCTGATGCGGACCCATTGGGCATCGTGGTCGCTCAGCTCCTGAAGGTCGTGTGTCAGGTCCATCTCCGAACGAATAGCCTCAATGGAACGCTGCGCCTTGTCCAGAAGGTCGATGGTGGCATCGTCCTCGATGCCCTTGGTCGCCAGATCGATATATCCCTCGGTGGCAACGATCTTGTTTAGACAATCATGACGGGTGATGCTGGACATCAGGGAGAGCTGGCGGTTCACCTGTTTCACCGCATCCTCGCTCCGTTTGCGTTCGGTGATGTCCGTTAGGGTGCCGGTCCACACCGTCCCGCCATCCCTTTTCTGGGACATAGAGGAGGTGTTCAAGATCCATCGTACGGTGCCGTCGAAGTCTCTCAGTAGGAACTCGTGGCGGCACGTCTGCCCTGACCTTTCCGATATGCGCATGGCCTCGAGGAACCGATCACGCTCCTCGGGGAGCATCCTATCGAACATCCACGATGGGTCGTTCAGCCACTTATCGGTGGGCACGTCCACGAACAGCTCCGCACCTTTGCTCACGAAGATGAACCTGGGTATGTCGTCCTTTAAGAACAACTGGTATACCACTCCCGGGCTCTGATCGGTGATCATCTGGAGCCTGTTCCTTTCCTCATTGAGCTCCTCGTTCTTCAGCTCCAGGGCCTCTTGGGCCCTTATCAGGTCCGTTACATCGTTGAGGACGTTGATGATGTGTGGTTCGCCCCTGTACTTTATCAGCCTCGAGGACAGAAGCATTTTCAGGACCTCTCCTCCCGGGCTCCCGATATCCACGGGATGCTGGTCTATGACCCCCTCGCCGTCAAGGAACGCCTCCGAGATGATATGGAAATCCTTCGGGCCAACATAGCCCAGTTCCATTGCTCCCTTGCCCATTATGCTCTCTTTCTTCGTTCCGGCGATCTGGAGGTACTTCTCGTTCACGTCCACGAAGGTTCCGTCCAAGGCGCACAGGGCGATGGGAAACGGGCTTTGCTCGAAGAGGGTCCTGTAGGTCTCCTCGCTCTCCCGAAGGTCATTCTCGGCCTTCTTCCTCTCCGTGATCGGTCGAACGGTGATCACCAGGCCCTCGACGCTGGGAACGTTCAACATGTTGGAACCCACAGCCTCCATGGGAGAGCATTCCCCGCTCGCCGTCAGCATGCGGAACTCCACAGGGTCACCCCTCCTCTCGTTCCTCTTCACATGATCCAGCCTAGCCCTCATCTCCTCGACATCGCCGGGATGTATGAGGTCGAAAACGTTCTTGCCCAGCATCTCCTCTTCACAGCAGCCCAAGATGCGCTTGACCGAGGACGAACAGTAGTTGATGAAGCCTTCGGAATCGATTATGAGGATGAAGTCGGAGGATTGTTGCAAAAGATTACGGAATCGGTTCTCGCTCTCTTCCAGCTCTCTCTTGGAGCGATAGATCTCCGCCGACCTCCTGACCATGTTGGCCAGTTCGGTGAACTGGGCCTCCACCCCTCCGCCCTTCTGAAGATAGAAGCTCGCCCCCAGGTTCAGAGCGTTGACCGCCACATCCTCCCTACCCTTCCCTGTGAACAGGATGAACGGTACGTCCCATCCGCTCGATCTCAGGGCTTTGAGCAGTTCCAGGCCGTCCATGGTCGGCATCTGGTAGTCAGAGATCAAACAGTCATAGAAGGTGGTCCCCACCAGAGACAGGGCTTCCTGGCCTGAGCCTGCCAGGTCCACGATGATACGTGGATCGTTCTCAAGAAAGATCTTGGTGAGGTCGAGCAGGTACGGCTCATCATCGACCGCCAGCACCTTGATCTTCGACATTATCGACTCAAATCGGCATCCAGATTAAATATTTTTAGATGGAACGTAGTGAAAAGGGCATTTTGTTGGCGTCAGGTAAATGCTGGACAGAAAAGGTGGTCATGCTCTGTCACCTATAGCCAATGATTGATGGTCAATGATGAATGTAAAAGAAGAGTGGGCTCAGCCGGATTTGAACCGGCGACCTTCGCCGTGTAAGGGCAACGTCATAACCGCTAGACCATGAGCCCGTGCGTGAGTCTGAATGAAGAGGGCATATTAAAAAATTGGCCAATCATTGTCGCCTCACCCTTTCCGGCTGCCAGACATCTGATCGGTGACCAATGATCGGACCGGCCTCAACATGGCGAAAGCGTCATAAACGACCATACCATTAGTTCTCGCGGTACAAGATTTGAACAATGAGAGCTTCAGGAGCAAGATCCGTGCCGTGCTGGATGAGCCGGAGACGGGGCCTACCTTGCGTCGTTTCTTCGTCAACACGATGTTCGACTCCACGTTCGTCATTCTAGGTATCCTCATAGCTTCAGCATTCTCCAGCGAACCCAGTCTGAGAACGGTTATAGTGACGATTGTCACCAGCAGCGTGGCCCTCGGCATATCGACCGGAATAAGCGTGTTCGAGGCCGAGACCATGGAACAATCGATCAAGATGCGTGATATGGAGCGCGCCATGCTGACGTCATTAGAGGACACGCACCTTCACCGCATCTCGAAATTGACGATCCTGCTATTGGCTGCGGTCAACTTCACCGCCCCCGTCATATCCGGTGCCATCACCCTCACGCCCTTCCTCATGGTGGGAGACAACGACATCCAGCTCGCTGCGTTCATCAGCCTTGGACTCGCCATCTCCATATTGTTCGTGGTGGGAGCAGCCATGGGCCGTTCCGGTGGCCGGAACCCCATCGCCCAGGGAGGCAGGATGGCCGTGGCCGGTGTGGCCGCGTTCCTTCTCTGCTATTGGATCGAGTCCATGCTGTGATCAACAGATGCGGGGAACAGGATCGCCTACCGGCGGCTCCAATATGCGATGCCCGCCCACCTCGGTGTGAAGTACCACTCTCTGGTACTTTCGAGTCGCCTTTCCCACGATGGCAGCGTTCCTGCCTAGAGGATGGGACCTTATCGCCTCGAGGACCTCCTCGGCCATGCTGGGTACGCATCCGATGATGGCCTTCCCCTCGTTGCCGATGCTCATGGGGTCCAGCCCCAGAAGTTCACAGGCGTTCTGGACAGGCTCGGATATGGGAACATCGGCCTCCTCTATCTCGATGCCGATGCCGGACTTGGAGGACCACTCATTGATGGCGTTGGCGAACCCGCCCCTCGTGGGGTCCTTCATGCTCACCGCGCCTCCTACCTTGAGCACCTCCTCGATTAGGTGGTTAAGAGGCGCGACATCGCTCTTCACATCGGTCTCGAAGCCATACCCTTCGCGGAAGGACAGCAGGGATATGCCATGGTCGCCCAGAGTCCCTGTCACGATGATGACGTCCCCCTCCTGAATGTTGTCGTCCGTAAGCCAGTTCGACGTTACTGGACGATGATCACGGGCCACCTTGAGATTGTTGTCCAGGAACCTGCTCCGCTTTCCGATGGCCGATGTGGTCACGATCATACCATCCAAGGCCCCAGACTCCACCACCTTGGTGTCTCCTGTCACCACCGGTACGTTGGCCTGTTCCGAGCATTTTCCCACGGACTTCATTACACGTTCCAGATCATCTATCTCCAGACCTTCCGCCAGGACCACGGCCAAAGATAAGGCTAGAGGGGTCGCCCCCATGACCGCTATGTCATTGACCGTACCGCTCACCGAGAGGGAGCCAATGTCCCCCCCGGGGAAGAACAGCGGCTTTACGGTGTGAGCGTCGGTGGTGAACACCACATCATCGACGACAGCGGAGTCGTCGAAAGATCGTAGCGGCACCTCGACCGGGAACTGTGGCAGGAACGGGATGATGTGCAAGGACAACAGCTCGTGCATGAGCTCTCCGCCTGCGCCATCGCCCATGGTGACCCTTTTCATGCTTCGGTGATTCTCCATTTCCGGTTTAATACCTTCCTAGGCTCCCTATCCCAATATCACAGGATGAGGAACAAGCTTTATTGAAGGTGCAATGAGCCCTCAAGTCTGCGATGAACTAACTTTCGGATATCTCTAGAGGTCGGTCTCCCGCTCTGATAAGAGGTCAGACATCTCAGGAATACAATTATATCCCGGAATAGCCTCGGCGGGGACAGCGAGGGTCGTAAGGCTCCCGCTCGGGGCTCGTGGGGTAGCCTGGATTATCCTTTCGGCCTTCGAAGCCGATGACGGGGGTTCGAATCCCCCCGGGCCCGCTTCCTAACACATCGCTGAACAATCGATAAAAAATGATGTGAAGGCGTTTTTTCATGCCAGTTCAATCCTCCCTCACGGCACGAGCATCACCTAGGATGCGGGTTACTGGCCTTATCGGTTGACTCGACCAGTAGAGCTCATGTGCCCTTCGGAAGGAATCGCCAGGGCAAGATCACTCGACGGTTCTCCGCATCCCGGACCCGCCTAGCATCGATCCCACGGTGATCAGGGCCGCTGCCAGGACCGCCATATCGGTCCCCAGGTTCTCCGCGAACACTATGTCCGCCGCTGCCTTGACGACGAACAACGTTATCACGAAGTAAATAATGCTCAACACTATGCCAATGACCGTACCGAGAATGAGGCCGATCACCGAAGCGAACATTCCTTTCTCTGCCATTTTAGACCTCCTCTTGCTTACCAGTCGGGCAAGGTAATCCCTCACCTACTGATTTTCAAATCACTCTTCATGCCCGATTAGGCATGAGCATTGAATATTCGCGTTCATCGGGATAAATATCTTATGTTTATAGAAAAGACCTTTTCTTTATATATGGAACAGACTAGTTGGTTTAAAAGCAATGTAACCTGAGCCAAAAGCGGGCATGCGATGTGATATCAGGATTCCGGGTCGATGGGCTAGATCTTGAGCATTGATGAGCTCGTCAGGGGGACCTGCTGCCCAACCGCTGGTCACGCCGATCGACCCAACCTTGATGATGTGTTCGGGGGACCTGGACAGGATCGGCGGTTCAAGGGCGGGAAAGTAAACTTCCGCTACGACCTAGGTCCGAAATTGTTGTTCATCATGGACAGAGACTGAGCCTAGGTCCGACCTTATCTTATTCTTTCTAACCCTTCTCATTCGTTCATAAATGACGCTCAGATCACGGTCGCTTATAGAACATCCTGGTGAACCTTAAGCTTAGCTCCCGAAGCATGTTCCTGGCATGGAGATCGTAGGCCTGGGGATGAGCGGTGGCCTCATGCCCCTGGGCGAAGAACCGCCCGGTCACGCCTTCCCTCAGAGAAGAGGTCACGGTTTTGATGACCGCGTCCGCCCCTTCCTGTGGGTCACCCCAGCCATGTCCAAAGGCCTCCCTGACCATCTTGGTGTTCAGCAGGTTGCCTGGGTGCACTGCGTTTACTGTTATGCTATCATCTTTGAGCTCCTCGGCCAGGTCCATCGTCATCATGATCAGGGCGAGCTTGCTCTGCCCATACGCGGCCTGAGGGTCATAATGGCGCTCCAACATCAGATCATGGAAGTCGATCTGTCTCTGGCTCATGGAGGAAACGTTCACGATGGCGGAAGGCGCCGACCGACGCAGCAGGGGGATGAGGATGCGAGTGAGAAGAAAGGGGGCCAGATAGTTCACCGCAAATCTCAGCTCAAAGCCATCTATGCTGGTCTCCCTGATCTGGTGCCCTTGCTCCCCCTCACCTATGCCCGCATTGTTCACGAGCACATCAAGCCGGGAATGTTCGTTAGACACCATATCGGCCAGCTTCGTGACCTCGGCGAACGAGGACAGGTCTGCGTTGTAATATTGAAACCTCCCACCATGGACCGCCCCTTGCAGCTCTCTAAGGGCCGCCTCACCCTTCTGGGGGTTCCGGCCGTGCAGCAACACCGTGGCCCCTTTGGCGGCCAATCCTTTTGCGGTCAGCTTTCCGATCCCGTCGGTCGAACCAGTAACCAGTATGATGCTGTCTTTGATATCCTTCATCGTTTCACCGCAAGATCTTGGACCATAGATCCTGCCATCCTTGCCCCTGCCTGACAAGCCGGTGGAAGCAGAACCCTAACTCAGCGATGTAGAGTTGGTGGGACCGTATTGCATATCAAGGTTGCTCTGTATGGGACTGATCAAAGCTGCTCTCAAGCATGACCATCTTCGGTCGGAAACCATAGCGGGCATAGAACGAGAAGATTGACTCGTCCCCGTAAACCGTGAACACCACCGTGCTCCTGGCCCCCTGTTGCCTCATCCACTCCAGGGTACGTCGCATCAGCGCATCCCCCACACCCCGTCTTCGGGCCTCGTCGTCCACGAAGAGGGATTCTATCTCTCCATTTCCAAAATAATCTATGCTGCTAGCACAGTAGCCCAGGTCCCTGGATGCCATGGTGTCCCGGGCTATCTCGATGCGCAAGCGGCAGGATTTGGCCTTGGAGACCATCTCCTCCTTGCGCAGCTGGAAGGTCCTCTCAGAGAAATGCTCAGAGAAGAAAGGGGAACGCTTGGAGGCATGCTTGTTGAGCTGATGCCACATCTCCCTGATGCTGTCGATGAGCTCCACTCCCCCACAGATGAACTCAGTTTCTGAGAGCATTCCACACGATACCAACCTGTAGGGCTTAATTTTTTTGGAGAAGGCAGGCGCCTACCTCTTTGTGATATATCGGCCCCGCCCTTACTTACCACCATGTTCCGTTGTACCGTTTGTGGCACCGAGTACAGCGAGTTCCGTCACACATGCTCCAAATGCGGCTCGGTCCTGCTCGCAGTCGACTACCCACTGGCGTGGGAACCGGAGGGGGTGGGGCTCTGGAGGTACAGCTCCATGCTTCCAGTATCCCGCTCCATTTCCTTATCTGAGGGGGGTACGCCCCTCGTCCGACGCCGCGATAGCAAGGAGGAGGTGTTCCTCAAGTTCGAGGGCGACAACCCCACAGGGTCCTTCAAGGACCGAGGCAGCTCGGTCGTCATCTCCGACGCCTATAACCAAGGGTTCAAGAGCACGACCGTAGCCTCCACTGGCAACATGGGCGCCAGTGTGGCGGCCTACTCCGCGTACGCGAACATGGCCACCCGCATATTCATTCCTGAAGGGATACCGCCGGAGAAGGTCGCCCAGATCACCGCTTATGGTGCGGAGCTGGTGCCAGTGCCGGGCGGCTTCGCTCAGGCGGTTAAGAGGTCTCTGGAGGAGACCGAGAAGGGAGTGTACCTGGCGTCAAGCGGTCTGAACCCTTACTTCATCGAGGGGCTAAAGACCATCGCCTTCGAGGTATTCGAGCAGATGGGGGTACCCGATAGGGTCGTGGTCCCCACGGGAACGGGCGGCCTCCTCACCGCCATCCACAAGGGGTTCGAAGAGCTGCGGTCCCTAGGGGTGAGCGATAGGGTGCCTCAGATGATCGCCGTCCAGTCCGCGGTGGTAGCGCCCATCGTGGAGGCGTGGAGGGACGGGACGGAGCTGCGCACCCCGGGAGATGTGAGCACCATTGCCTCAGCGATATTGGTCAAGGTCCCGTTCAATGGCAGGTCGGCCATCGAGTCCATGAACCGCTCCGGGGGTTACGGGATCACCGTGACCGACCATCAGCTCATCCAGGCCATCAAGGTTCTGGGCCAGGAGGGAATATTCGCAGAACCGGCCGCCGCCGCCTCCATGGCGGCCCTACCGTATCTGGAACCATGGCCGGATGCAAGAACGGTCCTGATGATCACCGGCTCCGGGCTCAAGGACCCATCGGTGGTGCTGAGACGCGACCTGTGATCAAAGTAAAAAATCAAGAGGTTCTCAGATGTCATGGTCAACGGTTACATCCAGGGTCATCCCGTCCTCTGCCACCGTCACCCTGACCTCCCCGCCCAGCCGTTCTATCTGCTGGATGGATGCAGGAATATCGTTGTAGAACCAGCTGCCTAGGTGGGTGACGACGATCCTCCTCGATAATGGGGCCAGGAGATCCACCAGATCAGGTATGCCGGCGTGTCCGTGGCTGCGGCCGGTGATCGGGTCCCTTCTGACCAGGCCGCCCCTCCGGATAAAGCTGCCCTCAATGATGGCCAGGTCGACATCGGGGATGCGGTCCCGGTATCGTTCAGGGAAAGAGTACAGGTCCCCTGTGTACAGCACCCGCCCTAGGTCCTTCTCCGCAAGGTAAGCGCACGAGCGCAGCCCTGCGCTGTGGTTAGTAGGTATGGGCGATACCGTCATACCGTTGACATCGACTGGCCCCCTCATCACCCTGATGGGGAGACCGGACCATGCTTGGGGGCCATAGATAGGGACGCAGAGGTCCACATCCTCGTTGACGAAGAAGGCGTGGTCCTCATGAAAATGGGTGATGAAGATGGCCTTTGGCCGCCTCTCCAGGTACTCCCGCTCGCCGAGGTCGAAAAGAACATCGTCAATAAGTATCCCAGAATGAAGGGCGTGACCGGGGGCGCTGACATCGACGTGCGCCCTTGTTCCCAGGATCTCCACCCTCAATCCCCGTCCTCCCGCTGGCAGCGTGGACAGTAAAAGGAGGTTCTGCCGCCGAGAGTCATGGAGAGCAGATCGCCGCCACAGTTCGGGCACAACCCTCCGCGGAAGCGGTGCCGCAGAAGGTATGTTCGAGGCAACTTTGAGAGGTCACCTTTGCGCTCGATGGAGCGGCGTAGCACCTTGCGCACATTATGATAGAGACGCTCCATATCGGCTCTTTCCAGGAACTGTACCGGGGCTCGAGGATCGATCCCTGACTGGAACAGCGCCTCGTCGGAGTATAGGTTGCCCACTCCCGCCATCTTATGCTGGTCCATGAGCACATTCTTGGCAGCCCCTTTGGAGCGTTCCAATATTTTGACGAAATCTTTCCTGGTCAGCATTAGGACATCTGGCCCCAGACCTTTCTTCCTTACATACTCATCTGGCGAGGAGGTCAACCCTATCCTTCCCAGCATCCGAGGGTCGCTGAACGCGAGGTAACCGTTCTCAAAGGTGAAGAGGAGACGGTCGTAGCGGGGCTCATCGTTCATTCTCTTAAAGAACACCGGCTCCCCGGTCATGCCGAAGTGCCACGTCAGCCACCCCCCTCGGCTCAGCTCCAGGAACAGGTTCTTTCCATGCCTGTAGGAAGATAGGAACGCCGACCCTTCCCCCGCGGTGATCACCTCTTCGGCCTGTAAAGGGCGGATGATGAGGGGATGCTTCACTTCGATCTTCGCTATGAGGCGACACATCGAGGTGCGATCGATGTAACGTCTGAACGTCTCCACCTCAGGTAGTTCCGGCATGTGCCACCTCCACGGTCAAAGTTGATCCTCTTATCCTCCTCAACGAACATCCGATGTCGTTGAACGGACGAGGCAGGATGTCATCACCAGTCCCTATGCTATGCTATAGGACCCCTTGCATCTCCCCGCTCTACCAACGGATGATGGTGATGGCCGCAAGGACGGATATGACCAGGGCCAGGAACAGGCTGATATAGTAAGAGTACTTGGCCACCGGCTCGAAGGTCTTCCCTTGCTCCATCTTAACATACTTGCGGGATACCACCACCGCCAACCACAGTAGGACGACGGAAAGGACCATCAGCGGCTTAGTAATGTCTGTCATCTCGAGGGCCAGCAGGAAGGAGAGCAAACCCCCGAAGTTCAGGAACAGGGCGGCCATGCGCCATACGTTATATACCCGCTTGAGGGCGGAGTTGGACACCCCTCTGTTGGAGAACGACATCGTCCCACCATCATCGAACTATTCTTAAATTTTAGCATCGAGTCGCGTCAAGTCACAGGGAATCTACTTTATCCTCTCCCTGGCATGAAGGGGATGGAGGGTTTTGGGTTCGCGCGCTCCTGTTGGACGGTTCCATTAGTGATGAGATGAGGCCTGCCGTTGATGCTTCCAAGTCGCACCTCCAGGAGATCGGCCTTCAGGTGGAGACCGTTAGATTGAAGGAAAAGCGAATAGGGCAGTGCCGGGGATGCTTCGACTGCTGGGTGCGGACACCCGGACAGTGCATCATAGACGATGATGCCAATGAGGTCATGCGCTCCTTCGTCAACTCTCAAGTGATAGTTCTGTTGACCCCGGTGACCTTTGGAGGGCACTCCTCCCAGCTGAAGAAGGCCTTGGACCGCTTGCTCGGCTGCATGCTTCCGTACCTGGAGAGATGTGGCCGAGATACTAGGCATCCCCGCCGCTATGACTTGGCCCGGCGGATGGTGTTTGTGGGACTTCTGCCCCAGCGCGATCACGAGGCCCAGACCACCTATCGCGAGCTCTCTAAGATGAACGCGCTGAACTTCCGTGCGACCGCCTGGGCCACGGCCCTGGTGTTCTCCAACGAGCGTCCGGAGATGGCCTCCGTGGCGGTCAGGGAGGCCTTCCTGGAGGCGGGTATCACACCATGAGGGCGGCGTTGTTGAACGGAAGCCCCAGGGGGAGCAGGTCCACGTCCCGTGCCATGGGATCGTACGCGCTCGAGGGCCTTCGGAGCAGGGGATGGGCGGTGGAAGAATTGGACATGTGCAGGGCCGTTACCACATCAGAAGGGCTAACCGATCTGCTGGCCTTAGCGGAACGGTCGGACCTCATGATCCTCTCCTTCCCCACATACTTTGATTCCCCGCCCGCGGCTGTGATCAGGGCTATGGAGACCATGCACAGCCGCATCAGGAAGGGGGGTGACCTCCTAGCCATAGAGAACTGCGGCTATGTCAGATCGGGGAACAACAGTCCCTCGCTGTCGATCTGCCGTCTGTTCGCACGAGATATAGGATGGGAGTGGAGGGGCGGGCTGTCGCTGGGAGGAGGCAACGTCCTTGCAGGTCACGGTCTGGAGGAGGCAGGAGGTGTGGCCAGGAATGTGAGAAAAGCCCTCGACCAGGCGGTGTTGGCTCTGGCCGAAGGCAAGGCCGTCCCGCAGGAGGCCATAGATCTATTGGGTCGTAACATCGTCCCTCCGTTCCTCCACAATACCAGGGCGAATCGGGCATGGGACCGTGCGGCACGTAAGAATAACGTCTTGGACCGCATCCGGGACAGACCATATATGGAGGAGGAGAGTAGATGATAATAGGCGTATGTGGAGTGGGTTGCGAGGCCTGTCCCCGGCGGACGGCGGGGAAGTGTCCCAACGGCCAAGAAGGATGCGTCCCGAGGGAGAACCCCTTCTGTGAGATCTGCACCTGTGCATCCCGCAGGGGAGTGGACCTATGCTTCCGGTGCCAGGACTTCCCCTGTGAGACCACCCGGAAGGGCCCCATCTCCTATGGTTACTGCCAGTACATCAGCGGAAAGGACTAGTTGGCCCGCCTCAACACCCTGTGCTTTATCCAGGAGACCCCATCGGTGAAGGAATGTTCCTTCTCGGAGCACCTTTCCACGAACATGTAGGATAAGGTGAAACCAAAGTACGGCAATAGGTACGCCCATGGGAACATCCCTGCCAGCATCATACCGAAGAGGGCGAAGTCGCTGAACGGACGGTAGTTCATGAACAGCTGCAGGAAGCCCTCAATGCGGTACTTGTCCACCAGCCCATCGGCGACCTCGTCGACGAAACCGGCCACCAGGAAGAGCGCCAGCGGGACCAAGGTCCAGCTAACAGTACTGCTAGGGTAGAATGCCAGCAGCGAGGCCACGGCCAGAGCGGTCCCGAGGGCGAACGCCTGGTTGTCTATCTTTCGCGCCAGGACCAGGGATATCAGCATGGCCGCGAAGAACGCGGTGGAGAACGGGCTGTCCCGGGCCATTAGGTAGCCCATGGAGACCCCGGCCATCACCGCCAGGGTTCCCGCTGACCGCAGGGAGTAGGAACTTTCGTCATAGGCTTGATCGATATACTTTATCGCGCCGCCTAGGAAGGCGTACAGCAGTATCGTTAAAAGAAGGTCCATCATTTTCTTACCTTGGATGTTAAGAGGCTGAAAGTCCAGCCAGTTTACCGATCCATGCTGGGCGTCGCAGGGATTCGCCATCCATTTATTAAGCTTTCAGGGGTGAGTCCTATTATCGGTACCGATACCAGCAAAGGCCTGGGCTTGTTTAAGAAAGGTCCAAGAGCACCTTCGTGCATCCTAGGGACGTGAATGGAAAGGTCTCCCCGAAGTTCTTCGCCCGATCCGCGCTGGACGTGGCCAGGGACCTCATAGGCATGAACCTGGTCCGCAGGTCGACCGAAGGTACAGTGTCAGGGGTGATAGTGGAGACCGAGGCATACTGCGGAGTGGAGGATCCTGCCGCACACACGTTCAGAGGACGCAGGACCGCCAGGAACGAGGTCATGTGGGGCCCGCCCGCCCACGCATATATCTACCCCATTTACGGGATGTACCACTGCCTCAATGTCGTTTGCGGTCCCCCGGGTACCCCGGAGGCCGTCCTCCTGAGGGCGGTGCGCCCATCTAAGGGGGTGGACATCATGGCCTCCCGGAGAGGTATCCCCGTCATTGACGAGGCGGAACGCAGGAAGCTCTGTTCCGGTCCCTCGAAACTATGCATAGCCTACGGACTTACGAGGGAGGACAACGGCGCGGACATGGTCAAGGGTGATCTGCGTTTCACCGCGGGCGGTGAGAAGGCCGAGGTGGTCACCTCTAGAAGGATCGGTGTCGAGTACGCCAAGGAAGCGGCACTCTGGCCATGGCGGTTCCTTCTTAAAGGGGACACCTACGTTAGCCGGAGGCCCTGAACCTTAGCTCTTGCGTCGGGAGAGCATTATGGCAGCCCCCGCCAAGGGGAAGGCGATCACTGCCAGCATAGCCACTGTCAGCGCCGTTCCCACCACGGGATCGTCCTCCGCCGCATCTCCCACGGTGAACTGCAGCAGGGTCTGGGAGGGATTGCCGACCCCGTCCCGCGCCGTCAGCACGATGCTGTGAGAGCCCACGCCTAGCCCCGTCAAGGTGATCTGGCGAACGGACCCCGGCAGGGATATGACCATACCCCCGTCAACGCTGTATCCAATATTACTGATGCCCGAGGCCAGGTCTGAGAGATCGAAGCCTATGGTGATATCTCCATGGGGGAAGTTGCACCCTTGGGTGGCCTCGAAGGTCACCGTGGGTCCCAGGCGGTCGAGCCGGATGTTGGAGACGGTGCGCACCGCTTGCGAGTTCCCGGCATAGTCGGTGGCATAGTACTGCAGGACATGGTCACCATCCTCCTCCATGGTCACTGGCCCACGGTACTGGGCCCACTGGCCACCATCCCAGCGGTAGCTGATGGACAGGATCCCGCTTCTGTCGTCGGTGGCGTTTATGAACACTCTTACCGCGGAGGAGTACCAGCCGCCACTGGACAATGTGCCTGATATCGCATGGGTAGCGGCCGGGGGGACGGTATCGACGATTATGGTGGCATCGGCAGAGGACTTTATCGGCTCTCTGCTCCACAGGCCATTGTACGCTCGGGAGAACAGCTCGTATTGACCGTTGCCCATCGTATGGAACGTGATGGTCCCCACCTCCCACCGGCCCATGGGATTGGAGGCGGTGGTGTATTGTTTAAAATCGCCGATCCCGTTGATCCGGTAATATATTTCAACTTTCGTCCACTGGTCCACATCACCTTCCACGACGACGGAGAAGGAGAAGGAGGTCTGGTTGGTGGATGCCGGGAGATCAGTTATGTGAGAGAAGACCTCCGACATCTCCTCGGCCTCCACCTGGACGTCGTCCACGTACGCTCCGATGTATGGACCTCCCTCGGGGGTCACGGGGCCGGAGCGGAAATTTATGCTTATCCATGTGGTGCCTTGGGGCAGCTCGACGGTCACCGATCTCCATCCTGAAGAATCGGATGCGGTCTGCCTCCATACCTCATTGAAGGCGGTCAGGTCTGGGCTGCGGTCGATGGAGGTCGTCGCTGATACCCACAGATAATCATCACCTAGGCTTGTCTGGGAGCTTCCGGTCATGGCCCAGTAGCTGAAACTCAGTGTCATTGATGTTAAGCCTTCATCCGCTTCCAACTCTCGTGCCATATAGGAGTCCATGTTGGTATCGTAGTTCAGAGTATAGTCGGAGGGGGAGGCCCAGAAGGGGTCGCCTATACCCTTGATGTCGACATTGGAGGCCCCATCGTACTGGGAGTTCTCGCCTATGGCCGCACAGTACACGGATTGGGATGAGGACACGGAGGTGTATCGAGTGGTGCCCCAGTAGTCCTGGTCTGAAGCTTCGTTGCGGTCGCCTCGCGACCACTCCCCGGGAAACCGTCCCTCGAAATCATCGGAGAGAATGACCTGGGTCTCGGCAGCCCCCACCGAGGTCGGGAGGATCCCCAAGATGGGGACCGACATGCTGAGGCACACCATCAACGTAAGTAGTTTTTTGATTCTCTGCCGCACGGGGAAATCCTATTTGAACCTCAGGTTTTTATAATTATTGTCTGTTCAAATTATAAGGCGACATAGTTCTGGCCTATCATCTGTCATGTATTGCAAGAGCAAAATAGAGAGGGGTCTTCGTTGACGAATTAGTCAACGAGAAAAGAGGGTTTAATAGGAGGCCGGGGAATTTCACGGCGATGAAACCCCTGCCTGTGCTGTCAATAGCCTTAGTGACGGCCTTCCTGTTGTCCGGTCTCGCGGTCTCCTATTCGAGCCAGCCGGTCCGACCCAGCGAGCTTGCCCACTTCACAACGGACGCAGAGATGCGGTATTTCATCACCACTCACGTCGAAGAGCAGGGTTCGGGGCGGCAAGAAGCCATGATTGGGGTGGACACGGCAGCATCTAGCTCCTATTCACGGACGAACGTGCAGGTCGATGGTGTCGATGAGAGCGACCTGGTCAAGACCGACGGGAGGACACTGTTCGTGGCAGAACAGAACAAGGTGCATCTGATGGCCACCCAGCCTTCCTTATCGAACATCTCCAAGGTCGAGATCGGAAGCGGCGCCAATGTTAGCGTTCAGGGCCTCTACCTCTACGAGGATCGCCTGGTGGTCATATATTCCGTATATGAGTACTCGACCGCCCCTTCAGGCAGCTCATCTCCGGGAGTGGATATCCTCTCATCACATCAGTTTTACACCTACTATTCCTCTCGAACATGTATCCAGATCTACGATGTGAGCGATCCCTCCAACCCCACCAAGGTGTTATCAGGTGGCATCACCGGTCTCCAGATATCCTCCAGGATGGTGGGCAGCGTCGTATATCTTCTTACTGAGCAGAGCGTGTGGTCTGGAGATAGCATTGCCGTACCGCAGGTCCTGAACGATAGCGGCGCTGAGGTCGTGGCATCGACCTCCGTCTGTTATGATCCTGCTTGCCCATCTGTGTCCTCTTTTGTGAATGTTCTGGCCTTAGACGTTGGCGACGGGAGCAGGGCTAACCTCACGGCCCTGGCAAGTCCCTCCTCGATGTGCTACATGTCCCTCACCTCCCTGTACCTCACCATGCCAAGGTGGGAGGGTTCTTCCTCCAGCCTGTTCACTGCTGCACAGGGCTCGCTCACCACCACGGTCTATCGGATCGCGGTCGACGGGACCCGGATGACCCTCGCCGCCCAGGGGTCCGTTGAGGGAGGGCCTCTCAACCAGTTCGCCCTGGACGAGAGGGACGGGAGGCTGCGCATGGCCACCACCACCTCTGACGGGGAGACCGACAATCAGGTCCACATCCTGGATATGGACCTCAAGGAGATAGGCTCCCTCGAAGGTATCGCTCCGGGAGAGAGCATCTATTCCTCCCGCTACCTAGGCGACCGACTTTATCTGGTGACATTCAAGCAGGTCGACCCGCTATTCGTTATCGACCTGGCAGATGACGACCCTATGGTGCTTGGTGAGCTGAAGGTACCGGGGGCTTCGACCTACCTGCAGATGGTGGAATTCGGCCTATTAGGCATAGGCTTCGAGAACGGTTCGGCGAAAGTCTCCCTGTACAACGTAAGCGACCCCGGGCACTTGGTGGAGGTGGATACCTATCTGGTCGAGGGCTGCTCCTACTCAGCTGCGCAATACGACCACCGGGCGGTGCTCTACGATCCCGTCAGAAAGTTCCTGGTCATCCCCGTGACCTTCTACACCAGCACCGGAGGGGTAGAGTACTGGACCTACCAGCGGCCTTGGTCTGTAGGATTGGTCCTGGAGATCGGCGAGAGCGGGATAGATCAAGTGGGGGCGATAACCCACAAAGATGCTACGGTCACCCGCTCCCTGTACATAAACGATGTCCTTTACACGATCTCCGATACCACGGTCAAGGCCAACTCTCTCCCGTCCCTTACCTCTCTAAGTTCTCTATCTTATAGCGAGGGGCAGGATTACTATGTCGGGTACGCCACGAGGATGGCATGAGGCACCAGGGTTCAAGGCCCCGGAAGTCCATTCCCTCCAGGGTAATGCGATGAAGGTGGAGCTAGACCGGCGCTCCCTGTTCGCCCTAGCCTCCGATACTCGGCTGGAGATATTGAAAGCGCTGGAGACCAACCGCAGGACCGTTTCCCAACTAGCTGATCTGCTGGGCATAGACAAGGCCGCGGTCCATCGCCACCTCAAGAAGCTCGAGGAGGGTGGCTTCGTCTCACGGACCGAGGACCACGGCTTCATATACTATGCCTTGACCTGGAAGTCCCGCGATATACTCAATCCTAATGACCGCACGAAGATAGTGATCCTGATATCTTCGAGCTTGGTGTGCTTGTTGGCGATGATCGTCGTTATTTATCTTGCGGCCTTCTCAGGTCCTTCCACCCAATGGAGCGAGGCCTATCAGGACTCCTCATACGACCCCTCAAGCGGGGAGGGCATGAGGGCCCCGCCGATGGTATCTCTGGATGCGGTCACCATGGCAGCCATTGCCCTTCTGGCCCTCGCGGCGACGGCCTTGGTAGGAGGCGCGGTTTCCGTCTGGAGGCGTCCCTTCCAGCGCGGAGGTGAAGGGAACGACGAGGACATGGTTAGAGGAGTAGGGCGGCAAGAGGATGTGTGAACCAGGGCGAGATAATGCCCACGGTTCTCTGGATTTTTGTCTTAAAAATCCCTGGACCGCTTCATCATGATCACGCTCCAGCTGAGAAGTTTCCGTGATAAATGGGGGATAACACCTAGGTAAGCAGAATGATGGGTCCCGGTGTACTTTCATGCGGAGGAATCATAAGGGCGCTACGGTGCATACCACTTGAATAGGGTCTCGAGTCGGGCCCTGTCACTCAGGTGCTATCATGTTCTGGGAAGGACGAGATTACGAGCTAAGAGATGTGGGCGGTAACAAGGTGGCCATGCTCTTCCCGGTGGGGACCCCTCGTTCTGTGGTAGAGAATGAGAGGGACACCATCCTGCTGATGAGGCAATATGGAATGGAAACGCCCTTCGTTCACGATATTGAGGAGATCGACGGAAGGCTGGGGCTGGTGCTCGATACGGTGTTGGGTCCGACGTACACTAAGTGGATAATCGACAACCCCACCTGGCACCACAGACTTGCGCTCTTCTTCGCCTACACGCAGCACGAGATCTATATGCACAAGATCCATGAGCTCCCCTCTATCAAGGACCAACTAAACGAGCTGATATCCGACCGGGAGGATCTGGACGATGGCGGGAAGGAGAACTTGCGGAAAAGGCTGGCGCGGATGCCAGGTGGAGATTGGACCTGTCATATGGCGTACATGCCGTACAACATCCTGGTGTCCATCGACGGCCCCATAATATTCAGGTGGGGAGGAGCGGTGCGCGGGGACTATCTGGCGGATGTAGCCATGACCTCACTGCTCTTCGAGAGCTGGAACCCTCCGGCAGAGGAGAATACGGAGGTGGATAAGTTCAGGGAGAAGTTCCACACCGAGTACGTGGCGGAGATGGTCAAGATAACCGGCCGCATGGACGAGGAACTGGATGCGTGGCGGGACCTTCTCAGGGATATCATGAGAGGGCCAGGGAACAGACCTCCGGAGCGGACCGTTCTTCCCAGTGGATCGCTATAAGGCGCCATGGGAGCAAAATGTTCTGGAGGCGCCCCTTCCAGCACCTTGCTCTGACCCACCATCTATCCATGATCGAGGTGGATCTCCAAACGTCTAAATACCCATTTTAAGATTAGCGGCCGATCACCCTCGATGCATACGTCCGCTATACATCAAAATCCGATCGTTGCGATGGGTTCCGCGGTCCCCCCAGGGACCTCCTTTAAAGGTGTTCTGATATGAACCAGATGACCATGGACCTGCTGACCAAGATCTGTGACAAGTGCGGTGGAAGATGCTGCTATTACGCAAAACCGCCCTTGACCGAGGAACGGATCTCCATCCTTTTGGAGAACGGTATGACGTTCGATGACATCCTGTTCCGTGAGCATCGCATGCTGGACTGCAAGTCCACAGGCTTCTGTATCGGTTACAAGGATGGACGCTGCCGTATCCAGCAGGTAAAACCGGAGACATGTGTGGCCGGCCCCTTCACCTTCGACATATGCAACGGGAAACTGGAGATATATCTCAAGAAGGAGCGCATCTGCGATCTGGTAGCGTTCCTCAAGAGCAACCGTGCGGTCTACGACGAGCAGCTCGAACTGGCCGTTCAGAACATCCTGCAGCTTATCAGATCCCTGCCCCCAGAGGAGCTGGAGAGCGTGTGCAGGGTGGAAGGGCCGGAGACCGTAAAGGTCGCGGAATACCCTCTTGACGAGGTGTTATCCAACGACCGTCGGAACGGAACATGAGTACTCGGTGAACACCACCGATCTGCGCCCCCTTCCCATTGTCGACAACATCATCCAGGGTATGCACGGCGAGGTCGTCAAAGAGTTCAGCTTCGAGGCTATGAACATCAGCAAGGAGCTGCAGAGGCATGTCATTGAATTCGTTCCCTCCGCCCCTCAAACAAGTATAGCAGCTTGGAGAATGCGCTCTACGATGGAATGATGCGTTTTAATAATGCCATGGGGCACAGCAACTGCCTTCTGGGTCTGGGCACGCGCTCCCCGTTGACATTAGACCAGACGGCGGTGTGGGGTCCTGAGGACAAGGTGATATACGATGCATACGACAGCGTCTTCGGCCTGAGGCAGCACGGCTGGTTGAACATTCAGGCCTTGCAGGTCAATGTCCATTACAGGAGCAAGGAGAGGATGGTCCGTATGTTCGACAGTCTCCGCGCACTCATCCCGTTCCTGGTCGCGGTCACCGCATCCTCTCTGTCCGTGGAGGGCCGTTTCACTGGCACCATGGACAACCGCCAGCTGTTCTACAGGGAGAACCAATCCTGGGTTCCTTAGGTATGTAACGGCCTAGTCCCTGAGCGCCTGGAAAACTGGAAGGACCACGAGGACATCCTTGAGTCAGTATACAAGGACCTACGGGCGGTGGTGGGAGAGGAACTATGCCACGAGGGGGTAGACTCTCGAGGGGTCATCATACATCGTCACCGTGAATGCCTGGAGCTCAAGGTGGTGGACGAGCAGGAGTGCCTGCGCTCGGACATGGCGCTGACGGCCTTCGTCCTCACCCATCTGCGTGCTGACCTAAGTTTGGAGAAGGACCATTACGTGCTATATGAGATGACCGAAGAGGCGATCCATCGCGGTACTGAGTCCTGCCGGGCGGAGCTTCGGCATCTCCTCGCCAAGTCCGAGGCTAGTGCCACCGCCGAGGAGCTGCACCACTTGCCTCTGATCGAGGGGCGAATGGAGGGTGGAAGCGTGGCGGAGCTTATGTGCCGTATGGTGAAACAAGGCAGTAGCATCAAGGAGGTGGCCGTGGAAATGTCACGCCGCCTTTACGACAACGTTCCCTTATGATCTTCACTGGGCCCCTTCTCCCCCTTTGAGCAAATGGAGCTACTGGGCTCCAGGCGGATGTTCACGTTCTCGATCTCCTCGTGCTGGGATCTGATGTGGCCTTCAAGGACGTGGGCTAGCTCGTGTGCCCTGGCCACGCTCATCTGGGGATCGAACTGGCAGCACAGGAACACCCTAAGGCCGTTCTTGGTGGCATGCACATGCAGGTCCCTGCAGGCCACCACTTCTGGGAATTGGGAAGCAAGCTTGCTAAGGGTCTTCTCCACGATCTCCTGCTTAATATCCGAGACCTCTCCTTGGCAGGCCGGGCATCCCACGGGCTCGATGTGGGAGGCCACCAGATGTATGCCCGGATCGAGAGCCCTGATCTTGTCCTCGAGCTTCTTGGCCAGTTCATCGGCCTCCATGACCGTGAGATCGCCGTCGAGCTCTATGTGCAGCTCCACCACGCGCCCGGAGTGACCTTCGGTGAAGGCGATGTTGTGCACGCTCTTTATCTCGGCCATGGTGGATGCTTCTGCCCTTATGCGATCCTCCAAGGTGGCATCCTCCAGGCAGATGGGCTCAGCGTGCAGGATGACGTCCGAGTCAGGTATCACCGTCCGGATCCGCTCCTCGGCCATGTCAGTAAGGCGGTGCCCCTGTTCCAGGGTGATGAACTGGTCGATGCGTACCGTGGCCTCCACAAAAGTTCGGGGCCCTGATTCCCGGACCCGGACCCGCTCCACCCTGTGTATGCCGTGGACGGCCATGATCTCCTGGGTGACCATTTCCGAGATGCCTATGGGCGCCCCGTCCAGTAAGGTGCGCACGGATTTTTTGAACAAGCGGTAGCCAATGAAGACGGTGACCGCAGCAACACCCAGCGCAGCATAGGAGTCGAAGTCGTGCAAACCGCCCATGCTCAGCAGGATACCGATGATGACGACCACCGAGGAGATGAGATCGGTCGAGAAGTGTATGCCGTCCGCCTCCAGGGCCTGGCTCTTGTACTTTTTCGCCGTTCTCAGGAGGGCTCGGGACCGCGTGAAGTCCACGACCACCGACAGCAGCATGACGGCCAGAGCCGACCAGCCCAGGTGTAGGACGGGAGCACCGAACGCCAGCCTGTTAATGGCCTCGTAGACGATCCAGGCAGCGGTGATGAACAGGAGGACCACCTCCCCCAAGCTCGATAAGGACTCCACCTTCTCATGGCCGTACATGTAGTCCTCGTCCGGAGGACGCGCTGCGGCCTTCACCGCGAACAAGGTCATCCCCGCGGCGATAAGATCGATGCCAGAATGGAGGGCCTCAGATAATATGCCCAGGCTATTAGTATAAACGCCCACTGTGAGCTTGGTCGTCGTTAGGAGCACTGCAGCGATAACGGAAAATAATGCCACGCGCTCCTTGACGTTCATTTTTATCTCCACAGGGCACGATTTGGAAGCGATAAAAGGCTTTTCATCGTTCGCATAGAAATGGGCATGGGATGGAAAAGTATTCCAGAATAATCAAGGAAATTGTTTTTGACGCGGGGGCTGGGATGCGATAGTCCCAGGGGCTTAGGCCCCCAGCGCACCCGCGCCTTCTTTCGTGATGTATTACCAGACCTGGACCTTGGACGCACCCTTCCTGGTGAGCAGCATAACAGCCACACCGAACCATATCAGGAACGCAGCGGCGAGGGCAGGCAGATTGTTGGGCCAAGCCACGTTGACCAGCCACAGGGTACCTACCAGAACTAGCAGGCTTCCCCAGAACATGGTATACGCGGGATCGGTCCCCCATTTTATTCCGCCAGCGCTCGACCGGGAACCGCGCAGCTCTCCAAATGCCCCCATTGCCAGACCGTAGAATCCGACCTCAATGAGGGTGACCGGAATTATCAGCAAAAAGCTATCAGTCATATAGTAGGCGACGATGATAGCGAACCCTACCGCGATGGTAACAAACCCCACGGTTTGACCGCTAAGGCCTACGCTTGTTTTCCCATCCTGAGACATAATTATTGAATGTTGGTCCTTGCTTATAAAAGTTGTCAGATAAATGTCAGACATTGATTTAGCCAGGTCACGGACGGACCTGTGCTCCGCACCTCTTACAATACCTGGAATCATGGTCCTGGCTCAGTCCGCAGTTGCTGCATCGGAGGCTGGATTCGAGCCCGGCAGGGGGAGACTTTCCCTCCATATTATCCAGATAATTCCATAAAGATAAAATTAGCGTTGTAGCGTCCCGTTCATAGTCGAGATAGGATACTGCTCCCACGGCCACCGCCAAAGGCAGGTATATGATGGCCCCCAACAACCCCACTGCTGCTTCAGGGTCCCCCAGCGTTGCGGAGATGTCCGAGGTCACGATGGACCCATCTCCCTTGGGATTGACCCATATGTCCACGACCCTCCGCAGACCCAGCTTTTGGAAGTACTGCTCCCCATGCACTTGCTGCGGATTGACATCATAGATCTGGAACTGGGCTTGACGAAGGAAGGTGCGTACCCCGTTCAAGGCACTATCCGTGGTCAGGTGTGGATAGCTCCTTGTATCCCGCTTTGAGAACAAATGCTGCAGAGGCACAATATAGGATTGGCAGTCAAGAGTTATTTAATGATCCGAAGGATGGAAGGGGCGTTCTTTTCCGCCTAAACCAGGTAAGGAAGTTGTTGAGCGAGCGGTGGGGCTTGGAACAATCCAGATCGATATGGTTCCACGATGAATTCGGTCTGGTCCCTCATTTGTTTAAATATCACCTGCTGGTCAATAGTTCCAGGGATGGGATGAAATGGAAGAGCCATAAGGCCATTGCTCGGGTCATATCTCATGAGATGGGGCTCCCTTATGACCTGGAAAAAGCATTATGCGAAGGTTCCGTGGACCCGGACAGAAGACCTGACACCCTCCTCCGCATCAGTAGGGACGGGAGAGGCCATGTGATCCGCGCCCCACATCATCATCCGCATACCGGGACGGTGATGGGCCATGCCTGGATGGCCCGGAGGGCCTACCTCCAGGGTAACCACTACTGGGCAGTGAGATCACTGGGTAGAGCCCTCCACTACGTTCAGGACAAGAGTGTGCACACCGGCTTCATGTTCTGGGCCCACGACTCCCGGGAGGAGGCCATCGCCAAGATCGATCCCCCCTTGAAGGCAGTGGTCATGGGAATGGACATGGCCATAAGCAGCCCTGATTTCGTAAGGAAGTGCATAGTCAAGGTCCGGCCTCGGAGGAACGCAAGTGACGCCATGTACCAGGCCACACTGTACTCTTCAGCCATCTTTGCATCGGTCTTCACCTCACCTGGGACCACGGAAAAGTCCCTCAACGCCTACCGCAGGGCTTTGCGCCGTCGCAGGCTGAAGTGGGCATTCGCCGCGGGCATGCTCGCGTTCTCCGCTCTCGCCGCCTTTATGCTCGATTCTCCCATGGCGTTAGTGCCGGGGGCGGTCATGGCGGCTGCGATCTTAGCGATCGATCCTCATTATCGGCGGCTCAAGGGAGAGGCGGAGTGGTTCGGCTTACGATGAATAGTTCAATAGCTCAGCTGACGGATACCCACGCATGGACCTCTCACGGGTCCGGGATGTGAAGCAGGGAACGGCCGGGGAAGGCCCGGTCATCTACTGGATGAGCCGAGACCAGCGGTGCAGGGACAACCATGCTCTGGCTTTCGCCCAGGCAGAGGCCCTTCGGATGCATCGTCCACTGGCGGTGGCGTTCGCTCTGTCGCCTTCCTTCCTGGGAGCCACCCTCCGACAATACGGGTTCATGCTGCGCGGCTTGGAGGAGGTGGAGCAGGACCTCTCAGCCCTGGACATCCCGTTCCATCTCCTGACCGAGGGGCCCAGGTCGTTGATCTCTTTCCTCCGAGAACTACGTCCAGCCTTGGTGGTCGAGGACTTCGATCCCCTGAGGATCAAGAAGGAATGGAAGCATACTGTGCGGGCGTCGACCGCGTGCCCGCACCGGGAGGTCGATGCTCACAACATAGTTCCATGCTGGGTGGCCTCTCCCAAACAGGAGTGGGCGGCACGAACGCTGCGCCCTAAGCTGGCACGGCTCATCGGCATGTTTCTACCTGACCTTCCTCAGGTCATCCCTCATCCATATCCCGGTAAGGAGGCGCCAGCTTGGGATGTGAGCTCGATCTTAGGATCTCTGGACATCGATCGTGGGGTGAGAGAGACAGATGTGAGGCCCGGGCGTAAAGCGGGGGAGATGACGCTCCGAGCGTTCATCGACCATAGACTGGAGCACTATCCTGAGGATCGTAACGACCCCCTTCGGTATGGACAGTCCGGCCTCTCTCCTTATCTGCACTTCGGAAACATCTCCCCTCAGCGGGTAGCACTGGAGGTGCAAGGGTCCAGCTCCTCTACGGATGCCAAGGAGACCTTTCTGGAAGAGTTGGTAGTCAGGAGGGAGCTCAGCGATAACTTCTGCTTCTATAACCCGGAGTATGATCGTTACGAGGGCCTTCCCGAGTGGTCACGCCGCACTCTGGAGAAACATGCTATGGATCCCCGTGAGGACCTTTATTCCCTCCAGGAGCTGGAGGCAGGGGAGACCACGGACGACCTCTGGAATGCCATGCAGAATGAATTGGTAACCCAGGGTCGAATGCATGGATACCTCCGTATGTACTGGGCGAAGAAGGTGCTGGAGTGGTCGCCGACACCGAGGCAGGCGATCGAGCGGCTTATACTATTGAACGATAGGTATGAGCTGGACGGACGCGATCCCAACGGATACGTGGGAATACTATGGAGCGTGGGCGGGCTACACGACCGCCCATGGAAGGAGAGGAACATTTTCGGAACCGTCAGGTACATGTCCCGGGCCGGCCTAGGCCGTAAGTTCGATGCCGAGGCCTTTGCGCATAGGAACCTGAGGGCCGGTAACGAGTGATCAACAACAGATTAGGTGAAGCGTCACGGGGAACCTTGACACTTATGACGTACAGAAGATACTCCGAAGAGGGAAAAAGCTCACGTATGTCTACAAGTCACGGTCTTTCATATCAAAATTTCGTAGATAATGCTGCCATATCGTGAGGTCAACAAAGGGGATTTGCCAATACGACCCATTAGTATATGAATCGCCCACCACATTATGCTATGATACTATGTCCGCTCTCGTTAAGGATTATATGACCAGGAAAATCGAGGTGGTGGCGCCGGACGACTCCGTCCTCAGCGCCATAGAGCTAATGGTGGAACACGACCAGGGAAGCGTGATCGTCATCGACGAGAACGACAAGGTCATCGGGATCTTCACAGAGCGGGACGTCCTGAGACACTACTTGACGAATCAGTCCAAGTTCCTCCACCTGAAGGTATCTGAGGTGATGAGCTCTCCTGTCCACACCGTTCCTGAGAGCATGAAGGTATCCGATGCCCTTGGCATTATGAACAAGAAGAACGTGCGCAGATTGCCGGTGGTGGACGCGGATGGCAAGATGATCGGCTTTGTTTCTTGGAAGGAACTGTTCACCAAGGTGCCCAAGGAACTACTGTAGGCCAATGGCCCAAACCCTTTACCACAAACCCCACCTGTTCATTTAGCCTCTTTTTTTCCAGTTTGAAGCATCGATGGTGCACTGGACCCATGTTATCTTCGCTCATTCATGTGACGAAGTCTAAACGTTCTCCAAGATCATATCTAGATCAAAAAGATGGAAAATAAAAGAGGTTTTGACGTTCAATCTTCGAGGGTGGAAAGATCTCCAAGAGGTTGTCCGAGCTCCTTCGCCTTGAGCACCCGCCTCATGATCTTACCGGAACGGGTCTTGGGGAGGCTGTCCACGAACTCGATCTCCCGCGGGTATGCATAGTATGCGAGCCTCGTCTTGACGAACTTGCTGATGTCCTCCTTGAGCTGTTCCGAAGGCTTGTGCTCCGGCCTCAGAGTGATGAACGCCTTCACGATCTCGCCGCGCAGCTCGTCCGGCTTGCCGATGACACCGGCCTCGGCCACGGCCGGGTGCTCGATCAGAGCGGACTCCACCTCGAACGGCCCCAGCCTCTCGCCGGAGGTCTTGATGACATCGTCCGCACGGCCCAGGAACCAGAAGTACCCGTCCTCATCTCTGTAGGCCTGGTCACCGGCGATATACCATCCCGGGACCCGGAAGTACTCCTTGAACCTGGAGGTGTTCCTCCATATCCCCAGCATCATCGAGGGCCATCCTGGGCGTAATGCCAGGAACCCTTCCTTCTTGGTCGGGACCTCCACTCCGTTCTCGTCCACCACCGCGGCGGTGACCCCGGGGATAGGCCTGCCCATCGATCCCGGCTTTATGGTCATACAGGGGTAATTGCATATGAGCTGGGCGCCGGTCTCGGTCTGCCACCAGGTATCGTGGATGCGGCGTTCCATAACCCTCATGCCCCATCGCACAACCTCAGCGTTCAGAGGCTCGCCGACCGAGCAAACATGGCGAAGCTTGGAGAAGTTGAACTCCTTCACCAGATCGTCGCCTGCCTTCATGAGCATCCTCAGTGCAGTAGGGGCAGTATACCACACCGTGACCCCATATTTTTGCATGATGGTGTACCAGGCCCTCGCGTCGAACCGTCCTTCATAGGAGACAAGGGTCGTTCCCAGGTACCATGGTCCGAATATTCCATACGATGTCCCCGTGACCCATCCTGGGTCGGCCGTGCACCAGTATGTATCTTCCTCTCTCAGGTCAAGGACGTATCGGCATGTGAACCACTGCTGGATCATCGACTTATGGCCGAGCAGAACCCCCTTCGGCTTTCCCGTGGACCCGGAGGTATAGTGTATGATGTAGGGATCAGTAGGAGCCATGTTGACGGCCTGGTAGTCGGGATCGCCGGACTCGATGACATCATCGAACTTTATGGTCTTCTCACCCAGGCCCTCGTTGTCGCCCACGATGATGAACTTCTCCACATCCACCAGGTCGTCCAGTACTGGCTCCAGCCTCTTATACAGGTATGGGGAGGTTACGAAGTACTTGGCACTGCTGTCAAGGCCACGGTCCTTCACGGCCTCCGGACCCAGCGCGGAGAACAGGGGACCGGAGATGCCACCCATCTTGGTGATGCCTATCATGGCGATGTACAGCTCCGAGGTGCGGTCCAGATAAACGAAGATGCGGTCGCCTTTGACCGCCCCCAGCTTCTCCAGCCCAGATGCGAATCGGCCCGTCAGCTCCGATAGCTCCCCGAAGGTGAACTTCCGAACCTCATTGGCAGCGGTGATCGAGTACAGAGCGATCTTGTTCTTCCTCCAGTTCTGGGCGTGCCGGTCGATGGCCTCACGTGCCACATTATAGGCTCCTCCCTTAGACCAGTCGAACTCCTTATCGACCGAGGACCAAGTGAACTCCTTCAGGGCAGCCTCATAATCCTGGAGATTCCCAGCCTGCTTGGGTGGTATCGTTTCCTCCATGCTGTATTCTCCCTAACCTATGGTAATGGTATTATGAATCGATATAAATCATTATCTAATATTTACTTCGACAATCGTAGATGAATTACGCAATATGCGTATAATATTACGATAAATGATGCTGACTATGTCCATTTTGGGAGGTAATCAATTTATAAATTATTTCATATCAAAAAATATGTAGGCGGTCTCCACATCATCGACCTGCGATAACCTCAAGCAGGACCGTTCTCTGGTAACGGATGGCGATAGGGTTTTAAATCAGCTGTGAATTGAATGGGCTGATGGCAGCCAAGACCTTTGCCCAGCGGGTTCTCTCCAGGGCTAGCGGAGAGGCCGCGGAGACGGGAGACATTGTCAACGCCAAGGTCGACCTCGCGATGTCGCACGAGAACTCCGCTCTTGTCCTTAGATCATTCCGCGAGATGGGCGGGCAGAGGATATGGGACCCTCGCAAGGTGGTGATGCTATTTGATCATCGCATACCTGCGAACACCATCAAGACCGCTGAGGGTCACAAGGAGGTCCGAGGCTTTGCCCGCTCCAACTCCCTCCCCTTCTTTTACGATCTCGGGGAAGGCATCTGCCACCAGGTTCTGCCCGAGAAGGGCCATGTTTTGCCCAATATGCTCATCGTGGGTACCGATTCTCACACCACAACATATGGGGCTTTGGGAGCCTTCGCCACCGGCATCGGGGCAACGGAGATGGCCGCCGTATGGGCTACAGGGGAGATCTGGCTTAAGGTACCGGAGACCATGCGCATACATCTTCGGGGGAAGATGCCTCCCCATGTCAGCTCAAAGGACGTGATCCTTCACATAATAGGGGCTCTGGGCGCAGACGGGGCGGATTACAAGTGCGTGGAGTTCGTCGGCGACACCATCAGCCGCATGAGCATATCCTCGCGCATGGTCCTCAGTAACATGAGCATCGAGATGGGGGCCAAGGCCGGGGTGTGCCCGCCTGACCGAAAGACCTACGATTGGCTCTCCCAGCGAACCTTTCAGAACTGGGAGCCAACGTTCTGGGACCACAGCTCGGTGGCGGATGAAGAGGTGGAGATGGACGTGGAGGACCTTCAGCCCCAGGTAGCTTGCCCACACCAGGTTGACAACGTCGTCGAGGTGCGCAAGCTCGAGGGCATGAAGATAGACCAGGCGGTGCTGGGCTCCTGCACCAACGGACGACTGGAGGACCTAGCAGCGGCGGAGGCGGTATTGCGCGGGAAGAAGGCCTCAAGAGATGTCCGGCTGATAGTCGTTCCCGCATCCCGGGAGATATATATCGAAGCCTCCCAAAAGGGAATACTGGCCTCTCTGGCCCGGTCTGGGGCGATCATACTGAATCCGGGGTGCGGCCCCTGCCTTGGTGGACACCAGGGACTACTGGCATCAGGGGAGAGGTGCATCTCTACTACTAATCGCAACTTCCGAGGGAGGATGGGGTCCCCTGAGGCCGAGGTCTATCTTGCCTCACCGGAGACTGTGGCCATGAGCTCGCTCAAAGGAGAGATCACCGACCCCAGGAGGGCATAGTTATGATCAGCGGCAAGGTCTGGAAGTACGGCGACCATGTAAACACAGACCTCATCATACCCGGAAGGTACCTGGACAATTATGACCCTGGGCATCTGGCAACACATGCCATGGAGGACCTGGACCCACAGTTCGCCAAAGGGGTGCAGACTGGTGACATCATACTCGCCGGACGCAACTTCGGCTGCGGCTCCTCCCGCGAACAGGCCCCGATAGCCCTACGGTCGGCAGGGGTCAGCGCGGTCATAGCCGGGAGCGTGGCCCGCATCTTCTATCGCAATGCCATAAATGTGGGTCTGCCCATCATAATATGCCCGGAGGCCGGACGAATTCTGAACAACGGGGACATAGCGGAGTTCGACCTGGCAACTGGCCTACTGAGGAACCGGTCCAGGGGTGGAGAGGTGCATTTCACGCCGCTACCTCCGTTCCTCATGGATGTCCTGGGCTCGGGCGGCCTGGTCCCCTACATGAAGAGACGACTGGATCCACGCCAGCGGTGACCTGCCTGAGAGGACTTTCCGATCGGCCAAGTTCTTTCATCTATGACAGGCGATCTAACCACCCCTCCTCGATATGGCTGACCAAATGATGAGACAGGATAAGCCGATGATGGCGTTAAGGAAGCCAAGGACTAGGATGACATCGCTCCACCCTAAGGAGATGAGGGACATTCCAGCGCTCCCTAAAAGCACGCTCGAGCAGGAGATGAGGGAGGAAGCCGAGCCTGTGTCCTGGCGCTGCTGTTCCAGCATGAGGTTGGTGCCGGGCGCACGGATTAGGCTGCCGCAGAAGGTCGCTGGGAGCAGGGATATGGCGAAGGCCAAAGGTCCTGCGTTCCCGAAGAGGATCACCGCGAGACCTGCCATGCCTATGATGATATAGCCGCCTGTGATGATGGGCCTGATATCATAGCGTCGAGAGAGGAAGATGAAGGCCAACGGCGCTAGGATCAGGCCCATGGCGTTCAATGCAAAGTAATAGCTAAAGCCTTGCTCGTCCAGGCCGAAACCCGCCACGTAGATGTATGAGGAGGAGGCGACGAACGCCATGGACGATACGCTGGTGAGCGAGAACAGGGCCAGCATGGTCGTGAAGCGCCCGTTCTTCAACAGGACCCCTAACCTACCCAGTGCGCCGATGACCGTACCCGTGAATCGTGCATGTAAGGTCTCGGTCAAGAATAGCGCGCCGGCCAGGGCCACTGTCCCGATCCCGGCGAGGACCAGGAACACGCCCTGCCAAGTAGTTACCTCAAGGAGCATCGCGCCCAGCACCGGTGCGACCGCGGGCGCGATGAGCACCATGGACTGAACTGTAGCCAGCACCACTATTCGGCGTCTCCCATCGAAAATATCCTTAACCATGGCTGTAGCAACGGCGGTCACCGCCCCGCTCCCCATGGCCTGGAAGATTCTGAATATTATCAGCTCAGTGATGCTACCTGAGAAGGAGCACAGGAAGCTGGCCATTATGTAGATGGCAAGGCCGATCAGCAGGACTGGCCGCCGGCCATACTTATCGCTTAGAGGACCCCAGAACAGAAGTCCCAGACCATAGAAGATGAAGAAAATTATGAGGGTGAGGTTCAAAACGCCCTCTGTGACCTGGTACTGCTCCATCATGCTGGGCAGGGCCGGAAGATAAAGGTCGGTCGATAGGGGGATGAACGCGCTCAGTAGGGCGATGAACGCTATCAGGGTTCTTTCCCCAAAATGTTTCTGGGGGAACGAGGTAGTGGTCGGATCTATATTCGATCTCGTGATGAGCAACTCCGTGCATAGCTCTCGGTATTACTTTCGCACGAAGGTAAGGCCGGAACAATTTGGAGGATGAACTCATACATATTAGTTTCGAGAGCAAAAGTTCATGGATCCCGTGCTGCATCGAAGGGAAAAAGCACAACTCCCCCGCTCTCCATTTTCCGGTTTCCCCGCTAGTAAAGGTTAAGACTACCTTTTGTCATCGGCGTACCACTAAATCCCTTAGTCACACCCACAACGTTCGGTTTAGGTGATGTAAAAAAAATGGAATGAGGAGCATGGCAATACACGATCTGGACGTCGATTTTCTGATTAGCGAAAGGTTTATAAGCGGACTGTTATTATCATGCCACTCCCACGTGGTGCTATTATGAAGTACACTAGATTTGAGAAGGCGCGTATCATCGGTGCGAGGTCGCTTCAGGTGTCACTGGGCGCGCCGGTCCTTATCGACATACCCGAGGGAATGATCGACCCGGTGGAGATTGCTAGGCTCGAATACGATAGGGATGTCCTTCCTATCACTGTAAGAAGAGAAAAATGAGGTTTTCAGATGAGCGATGAGATCAAGACCGAGCTTCTGGTGCCTGAGGACGTATACCTCACCTCCGGAGTCCATATTGGTACCCAACAGAAAAGCGCTGACATGAAGAAGTTCATCTTCAAGGTCAGATCAGACGGATTATATGTCATGGATGTGAAGCAGACCGATGCCCGTATCCGGGCAGTGGCCAAGTTCATGGCCCGGTTCCAGCCCGATCGCATCCTGATATCCTCGGCGAGGCAGTACGGCCAAAAGCCGGCCAAGATCATGGCTAAGACTCTCGGCACCAAGGTCTTCGCTGGCAGGTTCGTACCGGGAACTATGACCAACCCTATCCTTCCTGAGTACATCGAGCCCGAAGTGTTGCTTGTCACAGACCCTGCAGCAGACCAGCAGGCGATCGCCGAGGCCATGAATATCGGGGTCCCCATAGTCGCCCTGTGCGATGCCAACAATGAGACCAGAAATGTCGATCTGGTGATCCCTACCAACAATAAAGGCCGCCGGGCTCTTGCCTGTGTCTACTGGCTTCTGACCAGGGAGATACTCAAAGAGAAGGGCATAATCAAGTCCTATGAGGAGTTCAAGCTCACCATGGACGACTTTGAGGCCTCCCTCTAAACCCCATTTTCTCGCTCCCCTCGGGACGAGAATTCAATATCTTTTTAATTTTCTAAAAAACGTTAGTCTGCACCACAACAATCTCCAATAATAAGAAATAGTCATGGTTGCCCAAACCTCTAGCGCTATGAGAGCACCTGCTGTAGCGGGAAAGTTTTATCCTCAGTCAGAGAAGCAGACGTTGGACGAGATAGGCAAGCTCTTCGAGACGTCCTATGGAAAAATACCGGAGCTAAATGGAGAAGGGAAGAGGAGCATAGTAGGTGCGGTGGTCCCCCACGCAGGATATGTGTATTCAGGCCCCGTGGCCGTGTTCACCTACGCCGCCTTGGCAGAGGATGGTTTTCCCGAGACCTTCATCATCATCGGCCCGAACCATCACGCATTGGGCGCCCCTGTAGCGGTGACCTCGGAGGATTTCCAAACACCCTTGGGCAGGATGCAGATCGACCTTGAAATCGTGGACAGGATGAAGAGCGTGGTGGTCGATGATCCGATGGCCCACCGCTATGAGCACTCCATCGAGGTCCAGATCCCCTTCATCCAATACTTCAGCGAGGAGGTCAAGATAGTGCCCATTGCCATGGCCGCTCAGGACTATGAGACCGCAAAAGAGGTAGCGGAAGAGCTGAAGCATGCCATTGGGAGCAAGGATGTTGTGATACTCGCATCCACGGACTTCTCTCACTATGTTCCCGCATCCGAGGCCCGGAGGATGGACCAGGCGGTCATCGATAAGATCCTTGCAATGGACGCTGAGGGCGTCTATGATACAGTGATTCGAAAGGATGTGTCTATGTGTGGTTACGGCCCGGTCATGGTGACGATGCTCGCATGCGGGGCTGAGAGAGCATCACTCCTCAATTACGGCAACTCCGGAGATGTCACGCCCATGCGTGATGTGGTCGGTTACGCCTCGTTGATACTCACGCGTTGATAAAAAATAAAAAAATAAAGGGCTCAGATGCGTTTCATCTTCCCTATCGTAGGCTCGTAGATTAAGCCCTTATCGAGGAGGGAGTTGTTGATCTCCTCCAGCTCCACCTCTCCTATTCCTGCCTTGGCAGCCTCCTTGATGAGATCTGCCAGAGGGGCACCCTTCTTGTTAGTATCGAGCTTGTCAATGAGCTTGAGGACGAGCTCCTCCTTATCACCATCATCTTCCTCGTACTCGATCTCCTCGGGACCGGAACTAGGGGCATCGGTCAGTATGGTGAGCTCTCCAGCCCGATCGGGCAGTAGCTGTTCCACGGCCTCCAAGACCATTCCGCGGTACCTGTTGAGGTCGACCTGACCGTAATGTGCTAAGGCCCGCACCACGCCATCAGCCAGGGCATGGCTATACCCCAGGTTGACCAAGGCCTCAATGGTCGGAGATTCCATCTGAAGCGCCTCCTCCACGCACTCGATGCGTTCCAGGGTGGACCGGGCCGCGTCCAGGACCCAATTGTCCTTGACGCTCTCCTCCACGGCTACGATCTTCTCGGGTCGTATGGATACGAAGAACTTACCCTCCTCAGGCGAATAAGTGCGGCTCTTACCTACCACTGCTACATAGGCAGGTGGTTCCAGTTTCGAAAGCACCAGCGTGGCCTCAGGATTGTACTTCCCAGCGTAGATGTAGTACTTGCTCATCCCATCCGAGAGCAGCGCACGCCAGTATGGCTCCTGTTCGGTGCCATTGTTCTGCAGGTCGGTGATAAGTCCTACGATGAAGATGCGGTTGACCATAGCCCCCAGTGGAGTTATGACATACGAAGGGGCCTTCTCGCCCTCTCCCTTTATCTCCAGAGTCGATGAGTTGTACTCCAAGGCGAACACCCTCCAGGCAACTTCCCTGGTTATCATAGGTTCACCTCTATCTTGCTCAGCAGGACCTCAGCTTCGGTCTTTACGTCCTGAAACACGATCTTAGCCTCAGATACGTTCATGGACAGTCCGTAATCATCAGATATGACATTTCCTCTCAGCTCCACGGGCTTGGCCAGTAGCAACTCCTCGAAACGCCGTCCGACGAACTCGGGGTCCATGGTCTCACGGGCCTCGTCCAGTGCTTCCTTCAAGGTCACCCCGGTGAGGCCTTCGGTAACATCCTTCTTCATCACCGCGGTCATGGCTGATGATCCGTCATCCACCACCAATTTGATTCTCAGGTCCGGCACCTGATGCACCTTTCCATGCACCTGGCACACTCCCTTTTGCACTACACGGTTACATTCTGGGCAGCGGAAGATGAGCCCCGTGCCTTTCTTTATGTCCACGACCGTTCCGTGCACTACCACATCGGCAGCCCCTCCGGAGCGTTCCAGCTCTGCGATGGTCTTCTTCGAGGCTTGCGATAGCTCTTGTTGGCTGGGGAACTTTACCTTGGGCCGGGAGACCTGCGCTTTCTCACCAAAGCTCAACCGAGGGATGCCTTTCCAGCCCTTCACATAGGCATTGGTGATGGTGACCACCTCACCCTCCTTAAGGTCAAAATCATGCCAGGCAGTGAACTCGACCTTGCCGGTCTCGTCAGCCATTATCCCGGTGTACATCGCCTTCTTGCCTGTGGGGGTCTCCACTTCCCTGCTCTTTATGCTAAGGATGCAGGCCGTTAAGGTCACATTGTTCATGTTCTCCCTCAGCTCCGAGACCTTGGCCACTAGAGGAGCGGAATATCCTCCCCCGACCTCCGGCACGGCCATTCCCTCCGGCACTTTCACCTCGTCCTGCGGTCTTAGCTCCACCACTACACGGTTGCCGAGGTGCACCTCAGGTTGTCCGTTCCACTCCTTTGTGTAAGCATAACGGATCAGGTAGTTCTCCCCCGCCTTCAGGTCGGCCTTGGATACATCCCACACCGTGAACTTCACAGTGCCGCCGTTCTCATCGGCCATTATGCCGCTTAGAATGGTCTTGGGCGAACCGCTGACCGTGACCTCCCTGGTGGACGAGGACATTACCCTTACCAAAAGGTCCACACTTTGCTCGCTTAGACCGAGCTGGGAGAGCAGTTTCCTCTCCCCCTTGGTCAAAGAATTGGGGTCTCCCCCGTATTTGCGAACGATATGCCTCTTGGAGGCCTCCAAGGACATCCTGTAGACGTTCAGGTAGTTGTCCAGGTCCTTCTCTATATCCTGCTCCTTAACCTTCCCTTCCAGCACCCTGGCAATCTCCTTCACATGGGGTGCGATCTCTTCTTTGTTCATCATTTCCATACCTCGATTGATGAAGTCACGTTATCCTATCTTTCTGAGTATTAAATGCATTGTTATGAGGTGACCGAAAGTGCCTCCCAAAGATGGTAATGCCAGGGCTCAAGGGAGCCCTGCAGGAGTGACGAAAACAGAATATAAATTGTTGATGAAGGGATTTGCAGGGTAACCGATGCTTACTCTGTGAAAGTTTCGCCTTTCTCAAAGTTCTCCTTAAGGGCGTTGATCAGAACTTCCCGGTTATGGCGAAGGTGGCTCTCATACCAGGCTTTTACAACGACGGCCATCTTGTCATGGACCATATCGATCTCGACATCACTGAGTGCAGCATCATAGATAACGAACTGGCCGAACACGCGTTTCCATCCCGCATATTTGTAATAGTGCTCGCCCTCGCAGTATTCGAATATCATGCGCATGCGAACAACACCGTTGTCGTTGTAATACCATACCTTGAGAGAATCACCCATCCGGCCCTGCTCTTGGGTCCTGTCGATGAGCTGAATATTGCGGATCTCCTCAGGCCGAAATTCATTCTTGAAGTCCCATTTTTCCTGAGTGTCGTCCTGCTGAGCATACACGCTCCTTTGTGGCTCCATGGTCAGGAACACTCTCTGCTTATCGAACCGTTCCTTGATCCTATCAAAGTCACAGATCAAGGTCTTGTTCAAAGCGCCCATCTGGGTCTGCAGCTCCGCCGCGTCCTTCATGATTTCTTGGGTTTGTTTCTCCAACTCGGCATCCAACTGCTTCATCCAGTCGTCCTTCTCACCACTCGTTTTCGGCGCCATCAGTTTCCCTGTCAGGAGTAATCAACGATTTGGTTTAAATATATTGCCCAGTTGGAAAATAGTCTGGATAATGAGAGATTTGGCCGGTCGAACCCCTTTTGGAGCCTACTTTCATCCTTCTTCCACTAACCCCTAAGATGAACAAGTCCGTCTGTATCGGGAACTTAGCCATAACAAAAGATGGGCTGGTCAGTCCACGCTCGCTTTCACCCTTTTAGCTCAAGACCGGCACATTCTATCCTGCTTGTACCGCCTGCCCGGTCATAACGAGATAATTTACCACAAGAACATATAAACCAACTCTCGCCATGAGCATGACCGTGGACATTTTCTCAGGGTTCATGGAATTTTTAAGCGGTTTATCGACGGACCCCGTCATCTACGGCATCGTTTTCTTCATATACGCAGTGATGGCCACCGTTTTCCTGCCAATTCCGGTAGAGGCAGGACTTTTCTTCAGCCCTGAAACCTCCATTTTCATTAAAGGTCTGATCCTAGGTTCTGGAAAGGCAGTAGGCTCCATCATCGTGTTCACGCTAGGTGATAAGATCAACAACGGGTTGACGAGCCTGATGTCCCGGAGCGGGTTCACGCGCAAGTTCATGGAACTGATGCAGCGCTTCGTGGCCCGGACCAGGTACTACGGCCTTTATGCGATCCTGAGCATCCCACTAATGGTCGACACAATACCGTTATACCTCTTCTCTCTGTTCAACCAGAAGGGATTGATGAGTCTTAGGTACTTCGTTCTAACCAATTTCCTTGCCGGCATAACTCGGGCCACCATAGTCTATCTCATCTTTGAACAATTGGGCATCAAGCTTATCTAAATCCGTCCGACCTGCCAATCGGTCGTAGGAAAAGTTTATCAGAAAGGTTCGAAATGCTTTGTTATGGTCCCAAGGAAAAGGATCAATGAGATCGTCAAAGACTATGATCCTGAGGATATTACCATCGCTACGTTGTGTTCTCATACTTCTCTTCAGTTGTTCAACGGCGCCAAGAAGGAAGGGTTCAAGACCCTGGGGTTGGCGGTCAACCAGAAGACCAGGTTCTACGATGCCTTTCCACTGTCAAAGCCTGATGAGTTCATGAGGTTCGACAGCTACGATGATTTCGTGGACAGGGCGTCAGAGTTGACCGATCGCAACGTTATCATCATTCCTCATGGATCTTTCGTGGAGTACATGGGGACCAAGAGGTTCGAGGCCATGGAGGTCCCCACTTTTGGGAACCGTTCCGTTCTGCGCTGGGAGGAGGACCGTGATATCCAACGCTCTTGGCTCGAATCCGCGGGCATCCAGATGCCAAAGCGTATAGCTGATGCCAAGGACATCAAGGAACCGGTCCTTGTCAAATATAATGGAGCTAAGGGAGGGCGCGGGTTCTTCATCGCCAAGGACTACATGGAGTTCAAGATGGGCATCGATCTTAGCCAGGAGTCATACACCATACAGGAGTACGTGCTCGGGACCAGGTACTACCTTCACTACTTCTACTCTCCCATCCGAAAGTCTGGATATAAGGTGGGAGAAGGCTCATTGGAGCTACTCTCTATGGACCGCAGGGATGAGAGCAACATCGACGAGCTCTACAAGCTTGGCTCCACTGAGGAGCTGAAGAAACATGGTATGTTCCCCTCTCTAGTGGTAACCGGCAACATCCCCATCGTCATACGGGAGAGCCTGCTGTCACAGGTCCTGGAGATGGGAGAGAGCGTCATCCAGAAGAGCTATGAGCTGTTCGGTGGACTCATAGGGCCGTTCTGTTTGGAGACTATCGTCACGGACAAGTTGGAGTTCAAGGTGTTCGAGATTTCCTGCCGGATAGTCGCGGGCACCAATCCCTTCATCTCCGGCTCCCCTTACTCGGACATGGTACAGCCGGGCATGAGCACAGGGCAAAGGGTCGCCAAGGAGATTAAGGACGCAAGGGACATGAACATGCTTGAATATGTCCTGTCGTGAAGCTAATAATCGTTCTAGCTGAAGCTGAGATCGAGCTTGTTCCTACCGTTGAGGAGATAAAGGACGAAGAGCTAGAGGCCGTGCAGTCCATGCACTCGATTCCCGTTCTAGATGCATATTTCCACCATGACCTGATAAAAAAGTTACCCGAATACACTAGGAGGGGACGTGGGGACATCGTGCATAATTGTCTGTCTCTATGTCAGAATTCCATACCTAATAGGAAGAACATTCTCAGGGTCTACGTTCATACTCGTGAGGACAAGGTCATCACCATAGAGCCAGGAACTGAAATTTCCCCTAATTACATCAAGTTCCTTAACGACATGGGGGCCTTGCTGAAAGGCGGGACGGTCCCTGGATACGGCCTGTCGAACAAGACCATAAAGGAACTGGTCAACGAACTGGGGGCGGATCTGGTCATCGCCATGCACCCTCAGGGGGAGGAACGGCCGCTCAAAGGATTGTTCGAGTCCCGATCCTCAGGAACGGTCCTTGCCATCGTGGGAGCGTTCCCGGAAGGGGATTTTAAAAGCCCTGTGGTAAAGGTGGCCGAGATGAGCATATCCTTGGGACCAAGGCTCATGAGGGCCCCAGAGGTCATTTCGGAGATACTCCAATCGACGCCGAAGGTGCCCACGGAGAAGAAGTAAAGAAAGGATTTGAAAAGGGCCGAAGCCCTCTTTGAACGAATAGCAACGGATCACCAGCCGCGTTCCTGCAGCCTTTGGTCCGCAGGGATGGTGGAGATCTCCACGCCCTTCATGGCCCCGCCCAGTTCCTTGGATACGTTGGCGATAACGGCAGGATCGTCGAAGTGGGTGACCGCTTCCACAATGGCCTTGGCCCGTCTCGCGGGATCATCGGACTTGAAGATGCCTGAGCCGACGAAAACGCCGTCCGATCCCAGCTGCATCATCAAGGCTGCGTCTGCGGGGGTCGCGATCCCTCCGGCGGCGAAATTAATGACAGGCAGACGTTGCAGCTTGGCCACCTCCTCCACGAGGTAGAATGGTGCCTGGATCTCCCGGGCTACGGTCCGAAGCTCCGATTCCTCCTTACCCTTAAGCTCCCTGACCTTTCCCATGATGGCTCTCTGGTGGCGGACCGCCTCTATGACATTACCGGTGCCCGCTTCGCCTTTGGTCCTGATCATGGCCGCCCCTTCGTCAATGCGCCTCAAGGCCTCCCCTAGGTCTCGTGCGCCGCACACGAAGGGCACTGTAAAGCTCTTCTTGGTCACATGGTAAAAGGGATCGGCAGGTGTAAGCACCTCGGACTCATCAATCATGTCCACGCCCAAGGACTCTAGGACCTGGGCCTCCACGAAATGACCGATCCTGCACTTGGCCATGACCGGGATGGTGACCGAATCGATTATCTTCTCGATCATCGCAGGGTCCGACATCCTCGCAACCCCGCCCTGGGCCCTAATGTCTGCCGGAACCCGTTCCAGGGCCATGACCGCGACCGCACCCGCCTCTTCCGCTATCAGGGCCTGCTCAGCGTTGGTGACGTCCATGACCACCCCTCCCTGTTGCATCTTCGCAAAACCTCTTTTAACAAGGTCGGTTCCGTAGCGTAGCTTGGACATATCCAACTCGAAAGGCATTTTTGTTCACCGACATTCGTTAATCCTGACACATATATGAAAATTTCCCGACCAGGTTCGATACTCGTCTTCCGCTGGAGCTACTGCGGAATGCGTTGCGTTTCGAAGCGAGACCATGCGCTCGTGACGCCAAGTATAAATCGAAGACCTCAATATCCCTGCTCCGATGCTTTCAAGGCGCCTCAGCAACGTGCCCGAATCCGGTACCGTAAAGATCGCCAATATCGTTAGCAGGCTTAAGCAGGAGGGCGCGGACGTGGTCTCCTTCTCCATGGGTGAACCTGATTTCCCAACTCCCGAGAACATCAACGAGGCGTGCATCAGCTCCATCCACGATCACTTCACACACTACACTCCATCGGCAGGCATCCCCGAGCTGCGAAAAGCCGTGGCGGAGAGGACGCGTAAGGAGAACGGCATACCCTGTACCGAGGCCAACGTCATAATCACTCCCACCAAGCAAGCGATATTCCTATCGATGCTCGCCATGCTCGATGACGGTGATGAGGTCATATTGCCCGACCCAACTTGGGGGACGTATGACGCATGCGTCCGTCTGGCAGGCGGGATACCTCGCTATGTGCCCCTGGAAGCGGAGAGCGATTACCGAATGACCCCGGAGAAGGTGGTCGAGTGCATCGGTCCCCGTACTAAGATGGTACTCCTGAACTCCCCGGCGAACCCGACCGGCTCCGTGCTCACGTTCGACGATATCAAGGGAATTGCTGACCTGGCCAAGGACCACGACCTGCGGGTGCTGAGCGATGAGGTCTATTGGAAGGTAATCTTCGGAGAGAAGCACCACTCCATCGCCTCACTCGACGGCATGTTCGAGAGGACCATCACCGTCAACGGCCTGTCCAAGACCTATGCCATGACTGGCTGGAGACTAGGCTGGGCCATTGCTCCCCTGGAATATATAAAGGGATTGAACACTCTGCAGACCCACTCCCTCACCTGCGTTACATCATTCGTGCAGAAGGCGGGCGTGGAGGCACTTAAAGGTCCTCAGGATTCAGTGGAAATGATGGTCGATGAGTTCCGGGCTCGTAAGGACCTAATAATGTCCCTGATCAGGGACATACCGTCATTGCATTGTCCCGAGCCGAAGGGAGCTTTCTATCTATTCCCCTCGTACGATCACAAGATGAGCTCCGAAGATATGGCCGCCTATCTTCTGGACAAGGCCCATGTCGCGGTCACGCCCGGCGCTGCATTCGGTCCCTCGGGGGAAGGACACTTCAGGATATCATACGCCTGCTCTCGCGAGGACATAACGAAGGGCATGACCAGGATAAAAGAGGCCCTCGCAAAGCTATGACGGGATACGTTCGAGAGCGCTGCGGTTAGGAGCCCTGGACCCATCATCTGTCCTTGGGAGGTATCATGTCAGGTATCCCATCTACAATGGGATATTCAGCCTTGCACTGGGGGCATTTGAGCGACCCTTCGACCACATCTTCATCATCCCTCTTTTCTACAGTCAGGTCAAGTGGGTGGCTTTTGCACACAGGGCATGCGAGAATATCCACAAGGGTCGATCTCATGAGCGACAACAACAAGGAATGGCCATTATATCTCCTTTCCTAAAGAAGAGATGAAAGAAAGGATCGTATGCCTATCCACATGGCATCCTGGCTTGCTTGACCGGCCCCTGTAAAAAAAGGGATCGGGCGCCTTCAATGGATGAAGGGCACTACTTCTTCTTTGCTTTCTTCCCCTTCTTACTGGGCTTTGCCTTTGGAGCAGGCTTCTCCTCTTCCTCTTCCTCCTCCTCTTCCTCATCCTCGTCCTCCATGGTGTGGCATTCGCACTCCTCATCATCGCACTCCATGGGTTCCAGGAAGTCGATTAGAAAATTGTTCATCTCCGATAGCATGATCCGGGCCTTCTCCACCTCGCCCTCGTCGAGCAGCTCCAGCACTATCTCCAGGTCCTCCTGCATGGCGCCAAGGTCGTCATCTAGATCATCAAGCATCGCGTAGAGGTAGTCGAGTTTGTCAACCATGCCTTCTCGATAGTCGCATCGTGGCAATGAATGTTCCGCTGAGACGGGGCCTCCTTTTCAATAAACATATAAATGCTACATGTTATCACCGCTCACTCCGCACCGGGATGTACTCCCGGTCCATTGCATCAGGAACGGGCTGTTCCAGGGCGGTCTGGTCTCGATCCTAGAAGTTGACCGCCCGTAAGGTGAGGACCGATGGTCGTTTGGGAACCCCGCATCGAGAACATGCCACAAGAGGAGCTGGAGGCGCTCCAGTATCGTTCGATGAAGACCCTGGTGTACAGACTTTACTCTTTCTCGGAATTCTACCACGCAAGGATGAGAGCGGCCAACGTCCATCCTGATGACATCAGGAGTATGAAGGACGTCACCAAATTACCGTTCATGAGCAAGAAGGACCTTCGCGAAGGCTACCCCGATAAGTGTTTCGCGGTCCCCCGAAAGGAGGTGGTAAGATACCACGTTTCCTCGGGTACGACAGGGAAGCCGACCATCGTCGGCTATACCAAGAACGACATCGAGAACTGGACCAACTCTCTGGCACGTTCCCTTACGTCCATCGGTCTAGGCCCTCACGACGTCATTCAGGTGAGTAACACCTACGGGCTGTTCACCGGGGGCATCGGCTTCCACTATGCTGCAGAGCGGATCGGAGCGGCGGTGGTGCCGGCCTCAACCGGAAATACCGAACGGCAGATAGAGCTCATTCAGGACCTGGGGGTGACTGCCATGGCCGCCACCCCTTCGTACATGCTTCACTTGGGGGAGGTGGCGGAGAAGATGGGCATATCGATCAAGAACGACACCAATCTGAGGGTCGGCCTCTTGGGAGCTGAGCCCTGGTCCATCAAGATGCGGGACCGTATCGAGGACTGGCTTGGCGTAAAAGGTTACAATTGCTACGGTACCTCGGAGCTTTCCGGCCCCATGTTCTCTGAGTGCTCAGAGCGGGACGGCATCCACATCTGGGGCGATATGACCTATATCGAGGTAATCGATCCCGAGACCGGGGAACATGTGGCTCCCGGGGAGAAGGGCGAGATGGTCCTCACGATGCTACAGAAGGAGGCCCTGCCCATCATCCGGTTCCGTATCGGCGACATTACATCGATCGATCCCGAGCCCTGCCCCTGCGGACGCACCCATCCACGTATTAAGCGCATATTTGGCAGGGTCGATGATATGCTCATCGTCCGCGGCATAAACGTGTTCCCTTCACAGGTTCAGCACACCCTGATGAGCATCCCTGAGGTAGGTGAGCACTTCCAGATCGTTGTGGAACGCAAGGGAACACTGGACACCATGCTGGTCAAGGTAGAGATTAAGAAGGAGGCTTTCACCGACAACATCGTTAAGCTGATGGAGATCCGAGAGAGGATCGCCCATCGGCTCAAGAACAGCTTGAACGTCGGTGCTACCGTGGAATTGGTGGAGCCGGGCACCCTACCTAGATACGAGGGCAAGTCCAAGTTCGTAGTGGATAAGAGGGAGATATGATGAGCGAGAGGTACCACATCAAACAACTCTCTATTTTCGCGGAGAATCGCCCTGGCCGCCTGGCCTCCGTGGCCAAAGCGATCAAGGAGGAAGGCATCAACATTTATGCGTTCTCCATAGCCGAGGGCGCAGGTTACGGTGTCATTCGCATGCTGGTGGACCAGACCGAGAAAGCCTTCTCCAAGCTGCATGGACTGGGTTACACTGTCCGATACACCGATGTCCTGGCGTTGGAGATGGAGGACCGGCCGGGAGGCCTGTACGATGCCATCACCATCCTAGGCGAGGCAGGGATCAATATAGAGTACTCCTACGCCTACTCAGGCCGCAAGTGCGCTGTACTGATCATCCGTGTGGAGGATATCGATGTGACCATAGAGAAGCTCCTGGCCTCAGGGACGCGCTTGCTGGAGATGTCCCAGTTCACTTGATGCCAGTGAGAGAAATGCTAGCATGCACCGTTCTAGCATGGCACACTTAAAATAGTTGTATTGTAATTCATTTAAGCCGGAGGAAAGGGGGACTAACTGTAGGTGTTAGTATGGACCATATCCGCTGGTGATTGAGGGAGGAAAAAACAATGTGGGGCATTGACGACCCTTGGATATTGGCCGGGTATGGATTGGCTATCGGATTCACTATAGCATGTGTTCTTTATGGTTGGTGGAAGAGGAACGAGGTAGAAGAGGGATAGAATGGTAGATACTACCACGTTCTGGATATTCGCGATTATTTATATTGCCATCACCCTTGTTCTTGGCTACCTTGGATATAAGAAAACAAGAGCCTCCGAAGACTTCATGCTGGCCGGACGGCACATACACCCCTGGATCATCGGATTGTCCTATGGGGCCACGTTCATATCCACTTCGGCGATAGTAGGTTTCGGAGGCATCTCTGCCCAGTACGGCATGGGCCTGATCTGGTTGGCCATGCTCAATATCTCTGTCGGGGTGCTGTTGGCCTTCGCCCTCTTCGGCAAGAGAACGAGGACCTTGGGAAAGAAGCTTAAGGCCGTGACTTTCCCCGATCTCATGGGAAAGAGGTTCAAATCCTCGTTCATGCAGTACGCCGCTGCGATCGTTATTCTAGTATCGATGCCACTCTACGCGGCTGCCGTTCTGATAGGGGGCTCCAGGTTCGTAGAGACCACTCTCGGGGTGGACTTCAACCTCGCACTGCTGGCCTTCACGTTGATAACCGCCATATATGTTATCGCAGGGGGCCTCATAGCGGTCATGTACACCGATGCCATGCAGGGCATCATCATGCTCGTGGGCATGGTCGTCCTTCTCTTTCTCACGTTCTCCCTGCTGGGGGACCCCACCACTGCTTTCACTAAGCTCAGTGATCTTTCTCCGCAGATACCAACGGCCCTGTCGAGCAAGGGTATGTTCAGCTGGACGGCGATGCCTACCTTCGGATCGGAGATATGGTACGTCCTGGTGACCACCATCATCATGGGAGTGGGGATAGGCGTCCTGGCTCAGCCACAGCTGGTGGTCCGCTTCATGACCGCCAAGGACAACAAGGCCCTCAACCGGGCGGTCCCCATCGGGGGTCTCTTCATCCTGCTCACCACGGGCATAGTCTACACGGTAGGTCCGCTGACGAACGTGTACTTCTTCGAGAGCCTTGGTAAGATCTCCATAGCTGCCGCCAATGGCAATGTGGACAACATCATGCCGCTGTTCATCAGCTCCGCCATGCCTGACCTGTTCGTAGTAATATTCATGCTGGTGCTATTGGCAGCGGCCATGTCCACCTTGAGCGCCATCTTTCACACTATGGGGACTACCGCAGGCTTCGACCTGTGGTCCCATATAAAGCGTGTGAGGACCAAAGCAACGGAGCTGCCTTCACCGTCTTTGAAGGCCAACAAGTGGGGAACGCTCATCATGATCGTGCTGAGCGTGGGACTGGCCTTCATAATGCCAGGAAGCATAATCGCCCGGGCTACTGCTATGTTCATGGGTCTGTGCGCTTGCGCATTCCTTCCCGCCTTCATCCATGGCCTGTTCAGCAAGAACCCCTCAGCCCTGGCAGCGAAGCTGTCCATGGGGCTGGGCGCCGCTTCTTGGTTCATTTGGACGGCATTCGTCCACCTGAAGGAGTCGCAGGCCCTAGGAATCAGCAAGTTCCTCTTTGGGCAAGATGCGATACTGGGGGCTCCGTGGACCGTGATCGATCCCCTGGTCATTGCCCTGCCCATATCCGTCGCCGCCCTGGCAATAGGCTGGGCATGGGATGCGCATAGGATAAAGGATGAGATGGGGGCCAACGGCCGAATCGGCGTGCAGGAGTAGACTCGATCTGATGAACCAAAGGGAGGGGTGAATGGGGAATCGCCCCTCCAACATTCTTTCAACAACCCCATAGTTGTTAGGGAACGTCGACTCTGAGAATTAGTCATTAGAAGCGAAGGACCGTTGCATGTCTGGATAATCCCGATGGACGAATCTGAGCACATAAGTATTAAGTTGGATGAGCGTTTCCTATAGGACCAACCGGGAACGGGGCCTGGTGACATGCTCGCACTTCAATCTTATGATTGGCTCCATCCCCCTACCGGTCCTTCCATCATCCAAAGGGTCATCCATACCCTTTAGAGTATGACCTTCTCTTAATTTTTCGAGCAGCAGGGTTAATTGCTGCAGAATGACAGAGCTCTTTTCTAGACACTATGAGAAAAAAATGCAGAACCTAGGAAGGAATATCATATAGCTCGATACATTATGATTCGGCGACAATATGGAGTTCCTTGTATTGATGACCCTGAGCGAGAGAGGCATGGGCAAGACAGACGAGGAGAACAAGGAGATACTCGAGAATAAGATCTTGCCCAGCATCGACATGCTCATCTCCATGGAAGAGGAGGGCATGCTGAGCGGAGGCTTCTTCGGTGGCCAACGGTCGGCCGCGTTCGTCATGAGCGTGGAGGATGAAGAGACCCTCGACGACACCGTCTCCCAGCTTCCATGCTCCGATATCTTTGACATTGAAACGGTCCCTATGGAGTCACTGAAACAAGCACGCGAAAGAGATCTGGAGGTCCTGAAGACCCTGAGCGGTCGGCTCTAGTGCCATCTCCATGCCACAGAGGTCATGAGAACGGATGGCGGTCATGGAACTCTGACTGCATTGATTGGACTTTCTTCAAGGTCATCGTAAGGTTTATATTCATATTTCCATGATACCGGAAATCAACATGCCAGGCCCTAACAATCTACCCAGAATGGATTTTTGTCACCCATCCCGGATAGGCCACGTGCTAGGCATGGAGACGACCGCGAGCGGATCGGGATATGGACGTGGAGGACGGTCTCAGACGTCCCCCCCTCTCCTGGCCTGAGCGGTCCTGGAAGCTATTCCGGGGGATGTCTTTGAATCATACACTGTTCACCGTAGGTCCGGTCGAGGTCCGTAAGGAGGTCCTCGAATCCATGACCAGGCCGATGATAACCCATCGGAGCAAGGAATATGAGAGGCTCCAGGCGAGCGTAGTGGAAAAGCTCCATAAGACCCTGGACACCGACATGAACATCATGCTGTCCCCTGCATCGGCATCCGGGCTGCTGGAAGCGTGCGTACGCAATGGTGTGAAGAGCAAGATGTTGGGCATCTCCAACGGCTCCTTCGGTGATCGCTGGCAAGGGATAGGCACGGAGAACGGCAAGGATGTCAAGAAGATCAATGGGGATTGGGGGAAGGCCATTAAGCCGGCCCACCTGGAAGGTCAGCTCAGCGATGATATCGAGGCCGTGACCCTGGTAGCCAATGAGAGCTCCACCGGGGTGCTCAACCCTGTGAAAGACATTGTCGAAACCGTTCGCCAGAAGCACGACCCCTTGATGTTCGTAGATGGGGTCACCGCAATATATGGCTCTGATCTCAGGATAAAGGATCTGGACCTTGATGCTCTCGTTTTCGGGACCCAGAAGGCCTTGGCACTACCACCGGGTCTGGCTGTCATATGCTGCTCGGACCGATTGCTGGAAAAAGCTAAGTCGGTACCGAGCAGGGGCTACTACTTCGATCTTTTACAGATGAAGAAGATGGCCGACAAGAACTACTCCCTCACCACTCCCCCCGTATCTCTGATGTACGCTCTCGATTTCCAGTTGGATAGGATCCTTAAGGAAGGGATGGCGGCCAGGTACCGCCGCCATCAGGAGATGGCGGACGAGGTTCATAAATGGGCAATGTCCCATCATGGTCTGTACGCGGAACCTGGTTACATGTCCCATACCATCACAGTGCTGAACCGTGGCGACATCGACTTCAGCAAGCTGAACAAGGGCTTGAAGGAGCGCGGATGCGAAATATCTAATGGCTATGGCAACATAAAGGAAACTACGTTCCGGATAGGCCACATGGGGGACCTTACCGTAGCGGAGATACGCGAGCTACTGAAGAAAATGGACGAGGTCCTGGAGGCGATGAAATGATCAAATTGTTGGTCACTGACGAGCTCTCGAAGGAAGGCTTGGAGATGCTCAAGAGCGGCGGCCAGGTCCAGGTGGACATCAGGCCGGGAATTGCCCACGATGAACTCATCAAAATAATTGGCGAATATGATGCTATCATCATCCGGTCCGGCACAAAGGTGGATGCTGCGGTGATAGAGGCCGGCAAGAACCTCAAGGTCGTGGGCAGGGCCGGTGTAGGCATCGATAACGTGGATGTCAAGGCCGCCACCCGAAAGGGGATATTGGTCATGAACACTCCCGCGGCCAACATCATCTCGGCTGCCGAGCATACCATGGCTCTGATGATGAGCCTGGCCCGTAATATCGTATGGGCCGACGCCTCCCTGAAGAAAGGTGAGTGGAAGCGTTCCAAGTTCACCGGATTCGAGCTGAACGGAAAGACCCTTGGTATCGTGGGCATAGGCAGGGTAGGCGGGGAGGTGGCCAAGCGTGCTAAGTCCTTCCAGATGAAGCTGGTGGGCTTCGATCCCTACATCCCACCCGAGGTGGCCGTTAAGCTCGGGGTTAGGCTCATGCCCCTTGAGCAGGTTATAGAGGAGTCGGACATTATCACCATCCACGCGGCCCTCACTCCCAGCACCCATCACCTGATCAGCAAGGAGCTGATCGCAAAGATGAAGCCCAATGCCATAATCCTCAACGTCGCCCGTGGGGAACTGATCGACGAGGACGCCCTCTTCGAGGCCCTCCGTGACAAGAGGATCGCCGGCGCTGCTCTGGACGTGTTCTCCAAGGAACCACCTACGGGATCCAACCTGCTCACCCTGGACAACATCGTGGTCACTCCGCACCTCGGGGCATCCACCAAGGAGGCCCAGGAGAAGGTGTCCGCGGAGATGGCCGAGCATGTGAAGATGTTCCTTGTGGACAAGCGCATCTCCAACGCCGTCAACGCACCGGTGCGGGGTATGGACCCCAAGGTGGTGCCGTTCATCTCCGTCGCAGAGCGCCTAGGAGCGTTCGCTGTGCAGCTTACTGATGCCCCCGTGGCCAAACTGCAGGTCACAGTCTACGGCGACCTGGCCTCGGTGGACTCAAAGATGCTGACCGTTTCCGCCCTCATGGGCGTACTTTCTAACTTATCCGGGGAACAGCCCAACATAATCAACGCCGAGATAATCGCCAAGGAGAAGGGGGTCCAGGTCGTGGAGTCCAAGGTCGAGGAGTCCGACCGCTACGTCAATATGATCTCCATCTCCCTGCAATCCAACGGGGTCAGGAGAGAGGTGCGCGGTACTGCCTTCCCGGGGTCCGAGCCACGGCTTCTGGGGATAGACAACTACGATCTTGACATGCCCCTCGAGGGTGATTTTTTGATGTCCGTCCATGCTGATGTGCCGGGCATCATCGGTCGCATAGGCACTACACTGGGGAGCCGTGACATAAACATCGCTCGAATGGGTCTGGGGCGGGATGAAAAGGGAGGAAGGGCTCTCATGCTGGTATCGGTGGACAATCCCGTCACCGAGGACACTGTGAAGGAGCTAGCCGCGATCAAGGGCTTCGAGGAGGTCCGCTTCATCAAGCTCAGCGATATCGGTAACAGGGATTATCTCCAGATCTGAAAACCTCTTCTCAATCAACCATTTTTTCTTTAACGCTCCTGACCTTTCTCGTCATCTCATCGGTGTGTGCATCACGGTCGTCAAGACGGATCACGGTCGTCACCCTCTTGGACATCGATCGGACCCTCAGGTGGCACTGGGCGATGGTATCCATGACCTTGTGGAAGTCCCCCTCCAGGATCGTGCCCATGGGCGTGAGCTGATATTTTAGACCGCTTTTCTCGACGATCTTGATACACTCAGCCACATATGCGCTCAAGGACTCCCCTACCCCGATCGGTACGACGCTGAACTCTGCAATCATGATGGTATCACTATTGGTATTGAGACCCTCCGTATTTTTATACTGCTCGCTCAGAAAGAACAGTAAGGCCTATGCAAGGTAAAGCGCAAGAACAGAAGAGGGAAATATCGTTCTCACAAACGATAAATATCTCTCAAACTGTTTATATGACCGCTACCAAAGCATCGGTACTCTAGAAGATAACAGTTTAGCCAGATATCCTTTGGAAGGTTTAACGATGATGAAAAGTGAAAAGTTGGCCCACGATACCACTCTGACCTTGGATGAGCTTACCCTTGCCATACGAAATGGGATAGATAAGGAGGGCATGCCGGACGATCAGGCCAAGCAGATGGCTCAGCATATTCTCAACTTCTTTGGTTACAGCGAGAGAATCATCGATAACATTCTGGAACCTGAGGACAGGGATGCATTCTACATGCTAGAGGATACTGGAATCCTCACCACGGAGAGAGAGGAGACTACGCTCTACGATGGAAGGGAGTGGAGGATCCACTACTGGCTTTTCCGAAAGGAGCGCATATTTGAGCTTATCGACGACAGTGGCTCCCTGGAAGGGGATGTGACCGGTCAGCTGTCCATATACGACGAACTGGGCGAGGATGCCTGGCAGAGGAGCAGGGTGGACTGAACTCCCCCAACTTGTTTTTCGCTCCCCTTACCGAAAGAAACATATCCTCCATTCAGGGGTGAGTGCCTGAATGGACCTGTTCCCTTATACCCCAAGGCCTCACCAGATGGAATTGGTCAACGCCATATCCACCTGCGTCCGCTCTCGGGGGCATCTTGTTGTGGAGTCTGGAACGGGAACGGGCAAGACCATCTGCGCCCTCTCGGGCACCCTCCAAGCCGCACTGGAACAGGATAAGAAGGTCATATACCTCACCCGAACGAACTCCCAGCAACGGCAGGTCATGCTGGAGCTGAGGAAGATCAACAGGTCCCGCCCAGTCTTGGGCGTCGGCCTTCAGGGGAGGCAGAGCACTTGCCCGCTGATACAGAGAGACCCTGACCTCCGGAGCGGCAATCCCGAAGAGCTGTCGAAACTGTGCGCGGAACGGAAGGCGAGGTCACGGGCGGGTAAGAGTGGTGGATGCAGGTTCTATGAGGCTGTCCTGTCCACAAACTTCGCCGATGTGGAGCATTACTTCAGAGAAGAGCTACCTACGGTGGAGGAGTTCATCACCTATTGTGACGGCTCAGGCCTTTGTCCTCATGAGCTCATCAAGGACCTCCTGCCCAAGGCTAGCGTGGTGACCGCCCCATATGCTTTCTTCTTCATGCCTTTCATCAGGCACAATCTCCTCGACTGGATGAACATCCCCATATCAGATGCGGTGGTCATTGTGGACGAGGCCCATAACCTGCTCGAGTATGCCCGGGAGATACGCTCGGTCTCGCTATCATCTCGGCTCCTGGATCTGGCGGCCAAGGAGGCAAATGAGCAGGGGGACCCCGAGATCGCTGAAGGAATAAGCACACTAGATTTGGTGGATGCATGCCGCAGGAGGCTGCGGGAGGCCTTGGAGGAGTTCCTGATAGAGGATGATGGTCTGATCCCCCCAATCTTTCTGGAGGAGGGCCTGATGAGCACCTTCACTGCCACCACCAAAGGGCTTCTCAACATGACCAGGTCCTTGTTGGCGTACGGGGAGACGATACGGGAGGAAAAACGCAAGAGCGGACGGCTCCCACGCTCCTACATGCACTCCCTAGGGAGCTTCCTTCAGTTCTGGCTTGATCTGGACGAGGAGTGCTACGTGAAGTTGGTAGTGGGTGGGGAAAACCCCGCATTCGAGGCCTACTGCATGGACCCGGGGCTGGCCTGCAGGGCCTTAATGGAGTGTCATGCATCGGTCCACATGTCAGGGACGCTGCGCCCCCTGAACGAGTACCGGGACTCCACCGGCCTACCGAAGGGTACGCCCTTGATGACCTTCCCTTCCCCCTTCCCTCCCGAGAACCGTAAGGTGTTCTATCTGGAGGACGTCACCTCCAGGTACGAGGACATAGTTAAGGACGAGGAGATAATTGAACGCATGGAGGGCCATACTGTCTCTCTGTGCAACGTACTGGACCGGAACACGGTGGTCTTCTTTCCCTCTTATGCCCTCATGGACCGCTTCCTGGACGATGGCCTCCTGTCCCGTATACACAGGACAGTGTACACGGAGCGGCGGGGAATGGGCCAGAGCGATCTGATGGAGGAGGTCAGCCGCTTTAAGAGCTCCCCTGAAGGCGCGGTGCTACTAGCAGTAATGGGTGGAAGGGTGAGCGAAGGGATCGATTTCCCCGACAAGGAGCTGGAGGTCGCCATCATCGCGGGCATACCCTATCCCAAGCCAACTGCCAAGCAACGGGCTTTGCTTCACTATTACGAGGTAAGGTTCGGACGGGGTTGGGAGTACACAGTGAAAGCTCCTGTGACCAGGAAGTTGCTACAGGCGATAGGCCGGCTCATACGCACGGAGACCGACATGGGGGTAGCCGTCATCCTTGACCGGAGGGCCAACCAGTTCTCCGACCGCCTGGAGGTCGAAACCTCCTCCACCGTGGTCAACGACGTTCTGAACTTCTTCGTTCGAAGGAAGATGGGTTGAAAGGGAAATAACAAAATTTTTCCACTGGGGGCATACCATGGTCCCAATGCTCCCGGTAGGTCAAGCAAAACGCTCAGCTGCCAGGACGACCCCATAGCTCAACAATAGATGGATTTGCCAGCAGTAGTTGAAAATCGATCTTAGGCACCAGTAATCCTCGTCGGTCTCTGCCTCTTTCTCATAATGTTTTGTATGAACATCCTTCTAACCCCCATCCCTTCAATGGCATCTCTAGCGAAGGGTCGCCACGTCAGCATAGACCTCCGGAGGATGGGCAATGCTAATCTACGGGATGGTCATTCCTGCCTCATGGACCTCCTCATGGTCGCCATCAGCGGCATATTCCTTTTCCTGCCCGCACTGCTCCCTAACTCCGCTGCGGTGCTGTTCGGTGGGGGCACCCCGGTCGACTTCGGCCGGACATGGAGGGGGAAGCGGATCCTGGGGGACGGCAAGACCTGGACCGGATTGATCGGAGGGGTCTCCGCGGGTACGTCTCTAGGGCTGCTACTGGCCATCTTGACAACGGCCCTGGACGCTTCGGAAAGCTGGAGGTGGGGTCTTGGGCTCATGCCCATTGGAGTGGTGTTCTCACTCTCTTTGGGGTCTCTACTGGGAGATATGGCAGGGGCTTTTATCAAACGCCGCCTGGGAATGGTGAGGGGACAGAAGGCCGCGGGGCTGGACCAGTACGATTTCGTCATCGGGGCGTTGGGGTTGACCGCGCTTACCTATCCTGGATGGCTATGGGCTCATTATCTTGATGGCGAGGCCGTGATAGCGCTCATAGCTTTGCTGGTGTTCGTCCCCCTCCTCCACCGCAGCGTCAATATAATAGGTTTCAAGCTCGGTAAGAAGAAGGAGCCGTGGTGATAATGCAGGCTAGAGTCAAGGAGGTACTGGTCAGATGCAAGGCCCTGATGTACGGAGAGTTCACGCTCGCATCAGGCAAGAAAAGTCCGTACTATATCGATATCAAGAGGGCCAGCACTGACCCCGATGTGTTGGAGACCATCGCCGACGAGATGGCGAGGGAGATCCAACAGAGGGGCCTGAGGTTCGACAAGATCGCAGGGGTGGTGCTGGGCTCCATTCCGCTGGCCGTGGCCCTCTCGCTCAGGACCAAGGTCCCCTATATCATGGTGCGCAGGGAGAAGAAGGACCATGGGACCCAGAAGAAGGTCGAAGGCTCTCTGGAGCAGGGGGAGAAGGTTTTGATGGTGGAGGACGTGATAACCTCCGCTGGCTCGGTAATCGAGGCCATCGGTATCGTCCGGGCCGCGGGAGGCGTGGTGGAGGACGTGCTGTGCGTGGTGAACAGGCAGGAGGGCGGTGAGGCCAAGCTATGGGATATCGAGGTAAGGCTCAGCTCACTGGTCACCGCTGAAGAGATCCTGAGGCGATGAAACCGGAGAACGACTGCCGGAGATGCCGGCTGTGCGAGGGGCGCGCCCGACTGGTGATGCCCGATGGGGACCCTGGTTCACCCCTAGCGTTGGTAGGAGAGGCTCCGGGGGCTAAGGAGGACGAGCAGGGAAGGCCGTTCGTGGGGAGGTCTGGTAAGCTTCTGGACCGACTCCTGGAAGAGGAAGGCCTGTCCCGGTCTATGGTGTACATCACCAATACCGTGAAGTGCCGCCCCCCTGGCAACCGTCCCCCCACCCCGGAGGAGATGGAAGCGTGCTTCCCCTTTCTGGAGGATGAGCTGGCCGATCGCACGGTCATCATAACCCTGGGCCGCTCCGCGGCTCGTGACCTTCTGGGGCGGGATGTGAAGATGAAGGATGAGGTCAACCAGCCTCAGGAGATAACGGTCAGAGGCAGCAGGAAGGTGCTGATACCCGCATACCACCCCGCAGCCAGCATATATAACGCCAAGGTCAAGGACAGTCTTAGGGAGACCTTCAGGATCGCAAGGACCTGTCTCGAGGGCCGAGGAATCTTTTTGTCCACAGGAACTTGAAGTTGTTCCAGCCGTCCTTCCAGGATGATAGCTTGACCTCCCCCACCCTGCGGCGGTAGACTATCATGACCTCTCGGGAACGGAGCTTCCTGAAAGCCTCGATCTTGATCTCCTCGGAGAACGGCATCCCGTCCGCCTCCACATTGATCTTCTTCAACGCCTCCCTACGGAACACCCACATCCCGCTCTGGGAGTCCCTGATGATGCGTCCGAAAAGGAGGCGGGTGGTGAACGACAGTGCCAAGTTCCCTATCTTGTGCATGTTGCTCATCGCTCCCTCTTCCATGTGACCGAAGCGGTCGGTGGTTATGAACTCCAGATCATCCTTGTCCAGCATCTCCATCAGAGGTACAATGCTCTCGGTGGGATATGTGCAGTCACCATCAAGAGTGGCGATGACCTCTCCCTGAGCCTTCTCGAAGCCGGTCTTGTAGGCCCTGCCGTACCCCTTCCGCGGCTCCTCGACCACCACGGCCCCCATCTCCCTGGCGATGTCCCTGGTGCGGTCGGTGGACCTGCCGTCCACTACCATGATCTCATAATCAAAGCCCTTGTCCCGGAGGCTAAAGCTGACGTCATCGATCACTTGACCGATGCATTCCTCCTCATTAAGGGTGGGGATTATTACGCTCAATCTCAAGATAGACCCAGTGCGCATAAGGCAGTGCTCATTAATAATGGCCAGGGTCTGGGCGTTACCATCATACAGCGACCGGTTCCATACTTTTCTTTCCGTACGGGCCCTTGTCGGAGAAGACCTTGAATCCAACATAGCCCATCAGTGCTACCGCCAAACGCACAAGGGCCCAGAAGGTCATCTTCTGCTTGAACATGCGTAGGGGATCGTAACGGTCCCACAGGCTACCATGCTTGAGGGTGAGCTGCTTCCTCCCCGCCCCGTTCCAGAACGCCTGGTGGAAGAAACCGTAGACGGTGGACTTGGTCCTGCGATAGACGATGGCCTCAGGGTTCCAGGTTATGGAGTACCCAGCATCGATGGACCTGTAGTTGAGGTCGATATCCTCAGCGGTGATGAACCAGGTATCGAACCCGCCAACTATCTTCAGGACCTCTCTACGGAAGGCCATGTTCGCCGAGGGATAGGAGACATCAAATCCTTTATGGTACAGCTCCACTCGGTCAAGGTCCTCCCAGGCCTTCAGCCCTATCATGATGGAGCGTCCTGCGACGATGTCCGCGCCCTCGGAGAAGCTCCTTCGCAGCTCCTTGATCCAGTTAGGGTTGGCGAGATCGTCCCCGCCGGTGAACGCAATGACATCCCCGGTGGCCTGAGATATGCCGAAGTTGGTGCTCTCCCCCCTGGTCCCCGGGTGCACGTAGAGCTTTATGAATGGATACTTCTTCACGAACCTGTTCACCACATCACGGGTCCGGTCCTTAGAGTCAGCATCGACCACGATTATCTCTAAAGGCTGCTCCTGGATCACCAGGCTGTCAAGCAGATCGGCGATGTACCTTTCCTCGTTCATTATGTTAAGGACCACACTGACCAACATGATGGACCTGATGTATATCGCCCAGGCATAAAAAGAACTGGGACGTAGTACTGGAGCATGATAACTATGGGGAAATGCCCTGCGACACGCCTCAGAGGTCCACGCGGCAACCTTTGCTCATGGAGGCCAGGGCACCTGTCGCCACGGAGATGTTGGTCAGGGCGTTCCAGCCGTCGGAGTCCGGGCGGCTCGAGGTCTCCACAGCATGCATGAAGGAGGCCAGTTCTCTCTTCAACGGCTCCTCCTTGCGAACCAGGACGTGATGAGTGTCCAGTTCCATCGGTATCTGGGACATGTTGGCGAGGTCCACCCCCATCAAGTTGGCCGTCGAGAACCTCAGGCTCTGGTCCATGTAGTCCATCTGGGCCAGGCCGTTAGAGCAGGTGAGAGTGACGTTGCGGACCTTCATGGGGGTGAGCCAGTTTACCTCCACCATCCCCGTGGCCCCGCCCTCCAGTTCCAGAAGTATGACCGCATGGTCCTCGAAACGGTCATTGGCCAGCTTCCCACCTAGGGCGTAGACCGACTCTATGTTCTTAGCTGAAAGGTGCCGGATGACATCGATATCGTGGATGGCAAGGTCCATCACCACCCCTACGTCTCTAATCCGAGATGGGAATGAGGAGACCCTCCTGGAGGCGATGGAGACCACGCTACCGAAGCGCCCCGACGCCAGCGAGTTTTTGGTCGCCTCGACGACAGGATTAAAACGCTCCACGAACCCTGAGGCCAAGGCCACTCCCTTAGACTCGGCCATCTCGCACAGTACCCTGGCCTTATCCACATCGCCGGTGAAGGGCTTCTCCACCAGCACGGACCTGCCCATCTCTATGGCCTGCCTCGCCGTGTCGTAGTGGGTCGTGGTGGGCGTACAGATGCTCAACGCGTCAACATTCTCCAACAAGGAGGTGACGTCAGAGTAGGCAGTGGTGTCCAGCTTTTTGGAGATCCTCTGGGCGGACTCGGCAAAGGCATCGTATACGCCCTCCAAGCAATCCATCTCAGAATAGATCCTTGCATGGTTCTGTCCCATCGATCCAACGCCGATAACGCCCATCCTCAGCATGTTCCGGACAGTGCGGTTATTGTTTCTTAAGCTTTTGTCAAATAGGGGCGCAACCTGAGACCAGGTACCTATCCCCGGTTAGCCTTCGTCTCCCGCGAGTTCTTGAGACAACCCAGGTCGATCTCATTGATAGAGGTCCGTTGGAGCAACAGTCTTATTGTCCATCGAAATTTCGACAACTTTATCCGTCTCGAGGGGCAGCCTCCGCGAGAGGTGAGGGATCGTTAAACATATTTATGCCCACCCAACCTTAGGTTTTCCTTGAGGTATCAGTGGGCCTAGTAGGTCCAAAATGCATTCTGGTTCCTTCAAAATTATGGCCATACCAAAAAATATAAAAGACTGTTAGTTTTGAACTAGCCAAGGACAGTGGAACGAATCAAGGGACAAAATCATATCCCTGAGCGAATATGTTATGAGGGGTCGTTGGTGGGCGCATCGCCGCTTGCGTATGATGTTAGATAGATTTGCACGAGTTGGTTTGTTATGACGGATAAATTGCAGTCATTGTTGTCGAAGAGGGGGCCAATAAGGAAGATCGGTGTTATCGGAATGGGGTATGTGGGAATTCCTGCCGCGGCACTATTCGCCGATGTTCAAAAATTTGATCTTGTGTTGGGATTTCAACGAGCATCCAGTTCCTCTGGATATAAGATCGACATGCTGAACAGGGGAGAATGTCCCCTGAAGGGCAACGAGCCGGGATTGGAGGAGCTGTTATCAAAGGTTGTGAAGGCTGGGAAGTTCAAGTGCACCTCTGACTTTTCCAAGATCTCCGAGATGGACGCGGTGGCTCTTGCCATCCAGACTCCTTTTGCGAACCCCAAGGACCTCGAACCCGATTTTGGGGCTTTGAACGAGGGCATACGTAATGCAGGAAAATATCTGCAGCCGGGAATGCTGGTGGTCCTCGAATCGACCATCACTCCGGGCACCACTGACGGTATGGCTCGTCAGATCCTGGAAGAAGAGTCCGGGCTCGTCGCGGGCGAGGACTTTGCACTGGCGCATGCTCCCGAGAGGGTCATGGTAGGACGTCTACTGAAGAACATCCAGGAACATGATCGGATCGTTGGGGGTATCGATGATTCAAGCACTAAGCGTGCTGTCGAACTTTATGCCCCTGTACTGACGAAAGGAAAGATCATTAAGATGACGGCCACCGCAGCCGAGGTTACAAAAACCGCTGAGAACACATTCAGGGACCTCCAGATCGCAGCCGTAAATCAGCTGGCACTTTACTGCGAAGCCATGGGCGTGAACGTGTATGATGTGAGGGCAGGCATCGATAGCTTGAAGGGAGAAGGGATCACCCGTGCCATTCTATGGCCCGGAGCTGGCGTAGGCGGCCACTGCTTGACAAAGGACACGTACCACCTGGAACGTGGCGTGAAGGTCCGTGGCAGCAATCTAGATTATCCTGAGGGTTCGGAATCGATCTACGTTCTTGCCAGAAAGGTCAATGATTTCATGCCGAGGCATATGTTCAACCTGACGGTGAGCGCGCTGGACCGCATTGGCAAGCGCCCAGAGGGGGCGAACGTGGCCATGCTGGGCTGGGCTTTCATCAATGATTCGGACGATGCCAGAAATCCGCCCTCGGAGACCTATCGGGACCTGCTGCTGGAAGCAGGGGCCAAGGTTACTGTTCACGATCCCCACGTGCTTAGTTACCCGGAAGTGGAGTTATATAGGGACATAGATGAGGTTGTAAAAGGGGCGGACTGCATCGCAGTGATGACCGCCCACTCTAACTATTTCGATCTCGATCCCGCGAAGATGAAGAAGCTGACCGGTCAGAAAAACCCCATCATCATCGATGGCCGCAATGTGGTAGCACCCGACAAATACATCGATCTGGGTTTCGTATACAAGGGGATCGGGAGAGGGGACAAGAACAGCCATGACATTAGGGTCTGAACAGACCCCTCCCCAATTTTTTCTCCCAGGTATATCTCATTCATGTGATGTATGACCTGCTAAACCCAAAACATGGACCTTTTCAAGGTGGCTCGGGTAGCTGTCTCGCTCATCGTGTCAATGTCTCACATTTTTATTTTCTGGTGAAGTCGATCACACATTGCGGGGGGAGGCCATGCTAGTGAGAGGTGTATGTAGATCGAAATTGGGTCAAGCATCCCTCTTTTCGCAGTCGTTTCGATACCAACCTCTTCCTTGATCGTTATAGTGTTAGGCTCGCTAGGAGGTCATTGATCCGAAAACCAGCTAGCGTCATCTCCGATTACCCAGTAGCAAATATTTATGGCCAAGGAGCGACTTTGATTTTCAGATGAAGCTCTTGGCCAAGTATCACTCGATCGTCGATTGTGAGATCGGGGAGGGGACAGTGGTACGCGACTACGTCAACCTTTATGGTTGCAGGATAGGTCGCGACTGCAAGATAGCAGCTTATGTCGAGATCCAGCGCAACGTTTCCATCGGGGACCGCTGCAAGATAGAGGCTTTCGCCTTCATTCCCACTGGAGTCACTATCGAGGACGAGGTATTCGTCGGTCCTCGTGTGACCTTCACCAATGACCTATACCCCAAGGCCGTGGGGGACTGGGACATCGTGCCCACTACCATCAAGAAGGGCGCCTCCATCGGCGCCGGGGCCGTGATCGTTTGCGGGGTGACCATCGGAGAGAACGCCCTAGTGGGCGCCGGGGCGGTCGTGACCCGCGACGTTCCCCCGGGGGCCTTGGTGGTAGGAAACCCTGCACATCAGATCGAGAGGAAGTGAGCTCATGAACAAGATCCCAACATCACGGCCAGCCGTGACAGAAGAGATGATCCAGGCCATGTCCGACGCCCTCCGCAACGAGCGCATGGTGCTCGGCGAGAGCGTTTTCAAGTTCGAAGACGAGTTCGCAAGATTCATCGGTACGGATCACGCCATATCCGTATCGTCCGGGACCGACGCCCTGATACTATCCCTTCTGGCCCTTAATGTTCGAGGCAGGGAGGTCGTCACTACTCCCTTATCCTTCATCGCCACCGCAAATGCCGTGGTGCATGCCGGCGCGACCCCGGTGTTCGCCGACTCCTCATCGCAGGACTATAACCTGGACCCTCGGGAGATAAGAGTGGACAAGGGAACGGCGGCGGTCATGCCTGTGCACCTCTTCGGATATCCATCCCAGATGGACGAGATCCGTGAGAACGTGGGTGAGAACGTCAAGATCGTCGAGGACGCCTGCCAGGCCCACGGCGCGATCTATAAGGGCAAGAAAGTGGGTGCCATCGGGGACGTAGGCTGTTTCTCCTTCTACCCCACCAAGAACATGACCGTGGGCGGCGACGGAGGAATGGTCACAACCAACGACAAGAGATTGGCTGACGACATCCGGAAGCTGCGGGACTGCGGGCGGACATCCCGGTACATACACGATGTGTTCGGCTTCACCTCCCGCCTCAACACCGCCAACGCCGCCGTAGGACGAGTCCAGCTGAGGCACCTCAACGAGTGGAACGAGAGGAGAAGGGACATAGCCCGCCGTTACACAGAGAAGCTAAAGGACGTGGAGGAGGTCCGACTGCCCCCGATGGGAGGCCGGGACATCACGCCGGTGTTCCATCTGTTCGTGGTGCAGACGGACGACCGGGACGAGCTTGCTAAGCATCTCCTCGCAGATGGGATAGAGACCGGTGTCCACTACCCCGTTCCCATACACCTGCAGCCCGTATACCGTGACGCTTTCGGGTTCAGCCAAGGCTCGTACCCGGAGAGCGAAAGACAATCCGGTAGGTTGCTATCCCTGCCTATATTCCCTGCCATGACCGATGAGGAAGTGGACCGGGTCTGCCAAAGCATCATCGAGCACTACGGAGGAAAGGGATGAGACGCTTCGACGTAGCCGTTCTGGGGGTCGGCTACTGGGGAAAGAAGATCGTCGATGAGTACACCAACATACCAGGGGTACGGGTGAAGGCCGTATCCGACCAGATGGATGCGAACCTGGAATTCTGCCGCGACCGGTACGGAGTCCAGGGCCTCTACCACGATTACCAGGAGGTCCTGAAGGACGAGGACGTGGTAGCGGTCAACATCTGCCTTCCCAACGGCCTTCACTATCAGGCCTGCAAGGATGCCCTGGAGGCGGGAAAGCATGTCCTGGTGGAGAAGCCCCTCACCCTATCGTCCCAGGAGGGACAGGCACTTGTGGACCTTGCCAGCGAATCTAACTTGACCCTGTCGGTCGGCCATATCTACCGCTTCAACAACGCCTTGCTGGAGATGCGGAGACTGATATCCCAGAAGTTTTTCGGAAGGCCATACCTCATGAACTTTGTATGGATGAACCTGGAGCAGCCCTTCGCGGACCGGGATGTGATAGTTGACCTCGCGCCCCACTTCTTTGACATGGTCAACTTCATCTTCGATGACTGGCCAGAGAAGATAACCTGCACTGGAAGACCCTATCGACGAAAGGGGCTGGAGGAAGCGGCGTACATATCATGTGAGATGCCTTCGGGGGTTATCGCTCACGCCACCCTCAACTGGCTCGCTCCACGCAAGGTCCGGCAGATAGAGATAATCGGGGAGAACCGCTCCGCCCTCATCGATGCCGTGGCCCAGGACGTCACCATCTACGAGAGCGGGTACACGTACAAGCTGGGCATCGAGCGAAACAATACCATCCGGACGGAGCTGGTGCACTTCCTGCAGTCGATTGGGGACCCCTTCGCGGAGACGAGAAACTCCGGAGTGATCGGGGTGAAGACCGTGGTGATGCTGGAGAAGAGTCTGGAAGCCCTACGTGAGGGCAGGACAGTCGCCACGAACGTTTGAGCGGAGGGAAAATGGGCCGCTCCGTGCTAATGCTGGTCACCAATGAGTACCGGCCCGATCCCCGGGTCCACAAGGAGGCCAGGGCCCTTCTTCAGGGCGGTTATGACATGGTGGTGGCAGCATGGGACCGCACCTGGGCCCGCCCCCTCCGGGAGGACATGGAAGGGGTCCATGTCCATCGGCTCCGCACTCGAAAGGTAGGAGGGCAGATCGCCCTGGCCCTGAACTATCCCTTATTCTTGCTGCGTGCTCTCGGGGAGGCGAGGCGTAGCAAGCCTGATGTGATACACGCCCACGACCTGGATACCTTGCCTATCGGCCTGCTGATCTCCCGCCTCAGAAGAGTTCCCCTGGTGTTCGATGCCCATGAGCGTTATGCGGAGATGATAGCCCTCGACGTGCCAAGAACGGTCTCCCGGGCGGTGCAGAGGTTCGAGGACATGCTGGTCCCCAAGGCCGACCTGGTGGTCACCATAAACGAGGTCATGGCGGAGGGGCTCCGGAAGCACTCTCAGGAGGATGTCCTGGTGGTCATGAACGTCATCGAGCTACCTCCTCTCTCGAAGATGAGGGTACATGAGGATCAAGGCCCCATCGTGCTCTTCAACCCCGTCACCTTCGAACCCATGCGCTACCTTGAGGAGAGCATGGACGCCGCCTCCAAGATACCTGGTTGCATCCTCAGGATCGCCGGCTCCGGTCGCCTGAAGGGTGCAGTGGAGAGAGCTTCTGAGATGTTCCCGAACGTGGAATACCTGGGGTACCTTCCGTTCACTGAACTTCTCGAGGAGTACACGAAGGCCGACGTGGTGCTGATACTGGCCGATCCTGCCAATGAGAACTACCGCACTGGTATTGCCAACAAGATGGGGGAGGGGATGGCGTTCGGCCTCCCCGTTCTGGCATCCCGAGGGACCCTCACCGGGGACATCGTGGAGGCCAACGGATGCGGCATGACCTTCGACTGGAGCGAGGACAACTTCAGGGCGGCCATAGAGGTACTGAGGGATCATAACGCGAGGATGGACATGGGACGCAAGGGCCGCGCGGCCGCGGAGAGGGAGTACAACTGGGGAGTCATGGGCCAGAGGCTGCTGCGGGCTTACGAACGATTACTGTCATCCCAGCGGCGTTCGGCTCCCTAGGACGGCCCCGATCTCCAGCACTCGCGGCGAAGACTTTATGAAACGAGGGGAGTTCTTATCCTGGGCCTCATCCAGTGAGCTAGGTCCGTGGATGCCGAGCCCCGAAGGCCTGATATCATGCCCCAACTCGCACTTAAGGAAATTCTGGATGCGCTCGGATGTGAGCACAAGGTCGTGGGAGGTAGGGAACCGGTCGTGGAGAGAGCGCTCCCTATCGATGCCGCAGACCATCTCTCCATAACGTTCTGCAATAAGCAAGGGGACAGGGGAAGATCGCTGCTCTGTCAGACCAAGGCTGGCATCGTCATAACACTGAAGGAGCATGAGGATGTGTGGCGGCACCGGGAGGACAGAACCCTGATACTGGTCGATGATCCCCGGCTGGCATTCTCCCGCGTCCTGCAGAGGTACTTCGTCAAGAAGAGACCTGCAGGGGTGCACAGGACCGCTGTGATCGGTGACAACACCAGCATATCCCTCGACGCTTACGTTGGCCCCTTCTGCACCATCGGTAACGACGTGATCATAGGTGAAGGAAGCCAACTGCTGGGGTCAGTGACCGTCTACGACCATGTCCGGATCGGGCGTGGCGTCACCGTCCACGCCGGTGCGGTCATAGGGACCGACGGTTTCGGCTATAATCGTGGTCCCGAGGGGAGGGTGGAGAAGTTCCCTCAGATCGGAGGGGTGACCATAGGGGATGATGTGGAGATAGGCAGCAACACCTGCATCGCCCGGGGCGCCCTGGTCGATACCGCCATCGGTCGCGGGACCAAGATCGATAACCTGGTGCACATCGCCCATAACGTGCAGGTGGGGGAGGACTGCCTGATAATCGCCCATACCCAGATCGCGGGCAGCGTTAAGATAGGGGACCGTTGCTGGCTGGCTCCATCATGCACCATCAACACCGGCGTTAGCATCGGGGACGACGCCAAGGTGGCACTGGGCTCGGTGGTGGTCCGGGACGTGGAGGCCGGGACGTTCGTGGCCGGCAATCCCGCCCGCCCCACCATCAGGAAGCTGTAGGCCTGGGAGGAGGGAATGCACGACCGTGTGTTAGATGGAGGCAGGGTACCGTGAACGTCCTGGGGATCGGGGTGGATATCGTGGAGGTTTCCAGGTTCCGGGGGCTGCGACCGGACAGTGAAGTGGTGTCTTACTTCCTGAGCGATGAGGAGGCCGCGGAGATCTTCCGGCGAAAGGAACCCGCCCCTGCACTGGCGGGCCGCTTTGCCGCGAAGGAGGCGATAATCAAGGCAGTGAGGTCGGCAAGACCGGGGTGCAATATTTTTTTCCGGGACATCGATGTAAGAGGTGATGACCAGGGAGCGCCCCGTGCTCTCATTTCCAGTGAGCATGCTGGCAATTTCCAAATATTATTAAGTATCTCCCACGGCCAGGAGCAGGCCATCGCGTTCGCCATGATGGTCCAGAGGGATGATGCCGATGAACGAAGACCAAATCAAGACTTTGAGAGCGATCTTCCGCGAGGAGCTTAGCATTTCTGAAGAGGAACTGGTCGACTCGACCGCGTACAACGAACTGGAGGCGTGGGACTCGTTGACCCATCTCAAGATAGTCTCCCGCATCGAGGAGGCCTTCTCCATCGAGCTGGAGGTCGATGACATCATAGGCATGGAGAACTTCGGAAAAGCAAAGGCCATCGTCGGCAGGTACATAGTATCACCTTCCTGATGTGAGAGCAGATGAACTTCGTCGAGTTCCTGTTCGCCAGCTCTCGAGAGAGCGAGGGATGCTTCATCACTGGAGCGAAGGAGAGATTGAGCTACCGCGAGCTGTACGAGCGCGTTGAAAGGACGTCCAAATGGATATCCTGGCGCTACGGCTCTGGAAAGGAGTTCCTCCTACTGGCGGACAACAGCGTTTTCTTCGTGGTCTCATACCTTTCCTTGATGAGGAGCGGGAACATACCTCTGCTAGTGGAGACCAGGGTCGGCAAGGAGGAGCTGGCCGCCCTGATGTCATCCTGCCGTCCGGTGGGTGCGTTCATGCAGCAGCGTCTTTCCACCAAGGCCGTTTCCGGTATCCCTACCCTAACCGAGGCCGATCTGCCCGAGGAAGACGTGGAGGACCTCCGTCCCCACGTTAGAAGTGATGATCTGGCGACAGTGGTCTTCACCTCCGGGAGCACCGGCACCAAGAAGGGGGTGATGATCACCCACGGCAATCTAATAGCCAACACCACCTCCATCATCCAATACCTAGAGCTGACCTCGCGGGACCGCATGATGGTGGTCCTGCCGTTCTACTACTGCTATGGAGCATCCCTTCTCCATACTCACCTGCGGGTCGGGGGGAGCCTAACCATCAGCAACAGCATCTTCCTGGGAGCGATACTGGATGAGATCGAGAAGTATCAGTGCACTGGCCTCGCAGGTGTTCCCAGCACCTATCAGATCCTTATAAACCGCTCCGACCTGCTGCAGCGCAGGTTCTCCAGCCTGCGTTACATGACACAGGCCGGTGGTAAGCTGGAGCCGAGGTACATCCAGATGATCGTCGACTCTCTTCCCGAGGTCAGGTTCTTCGTCATGTATGGAGCCACCGAGGCCACTGCCAGGATGTCCTATCTCCCCCCGGAGATGATCCGGGCGAGGATGGCATCCATCGGGAAAGGGATCCCCGGGGTGCATCTGGAGGTCCTGGGGGAGGACGGTCGGCCGGTGATGCCGGGGGAGACCGGAGAGATCGTAGCCGCCGGCGATAACATAATGAAGGGGTATTATGGGGACGATGAGGGGACAGTGGCGGTGCTGAAGGACGGGAGATACCACACCGGAGACCTGGCGACCGTGGACGAGGACGGCTACATCTACGTCGTGGGGCGTTCTAAGGACATAATCAAGTGCGCAGGCTACCGCGTATCACCCTACGAGATAGAGAACCTCATCGCATCCATGGAGGGCGTGGACACGGTGGCCGTGGTCAGCACGCCCGACGAGATACTGGGCGAGGCCATTGTGGCGGTGGTGCGCTGCAGGGACGGGTCTGAGGAGGAGGCGGTGAGAACGACGATCCAAAGGGAATGCCGGAGGTCGCTCCCTTCCTACAAGAACCCAAGCTATGTGGTATTTCTCGAAGAGATGCCCCTGAACTCCTCCAACAAGATCGACAAGGTGAGGCTGAGGCAGATGCTGGTGGAGGGTGAGCGAGATGTCCGATGAGGTGGGACTGGAAGAGCTCCTGACGATGCCCCCCTACTCCCTGGATGAGCAGGAGAGGGAGGAACTGCTTCTGCCTCTGATACGGCAAGGGGCCCGGAAGGCGTGCTCCAACCCACATATCCGCTCGATGTACACCAAGCTGGGCCTAGAGCCAGAGGGGATGATGGGGCTGGAAGAGGTACCTGCGGTCCCTGTCCGCATGTTCAAGAGCTTCGACCTATCCACAGTGGACAGGTCGGAGGTGACCAGGGTGCTCCGTTCTAGTGGAACCACCTCCCAGCATGCTAGCGTGGTACCCCTGAACAAGATCACCGCTTCCAACCAGACCAAGGCGCTTAGGAGAATCCTGGGCGCGTATCTTGGGGACAAGAGAAGAGTGATGCTGGTAATAGACCACCCGGGGGTGAACAGCCCCACCCGCGAGCTCACCGCTAGGGGGGCAGGGGTCCGGGGTCTGTCGATATTTGCCAAGGACATCGTTTATCTTCTTAGGGAGGAGGAGGGCAGGCTGGTCCTGGACGAGCAGGCACTGGAAAAGGCGCGGCGCCTGGCCGAGACCCAGGAGGTGTACGTCTTCGGTTTCACCTTCATCATATGGTCGGTGTTCTGCAAGGAAATGGAGGAGCGGCAGCACCAGCTGGAACTTCCTCGGGCAGTGGTGTTCCATGGAGGGGGGTGGAAGAAGCTGAAGGACCAGAAGATCAGCAGGGAGGTGTTCTCCCAGAGGCTGGCCGGGCTTCTCGGCTGCCCCCCGACCGAAGTAAGGGACTTCTACGGAATGGCAGAGCAGACCGGGGTCATCTTCGTAGATTGCGAGATTGGCCACAAGCACGTGCCGGTCTTCGGCCATGTCATCATGCGTGATGTCCGGACGATGGAGGAATGCCGTGTGGGGGAGCGGGGTCTGATCGAGGTGATGAGCGTTCTGGGCGACAGCTACTACAGTCAGGCCGTGCTCACGGAGGACGTCGGCCGGCTGCTGGGCATCGATGACTGCCCCTGCGGACGGAAGGGACGGTACTTCGTGGTGGAAGGTAGGGCGGAACAGGCCGAAGCACGAGGCTGCGGGGATACCTTCAGGGAGCGGTGAGAGGTTGGCCAAGTGCTTCCTTCTGGACGGCGAGGCTGTGGACCATGAGATCTCGGACCTGGGCCCGGTGGTGGCCCTTCTGGATCGCAGGAGGGAGGAGCTTCGCGCGCTCTCCATGGACGACATCATCGCCCTGCTCGCTCACCTGGGTAAGCAGCTCATCAAGGACCCGGAACTCAGCCGCATGGGCGGGGCCACATACATCAGCCTATGGCTGAGAGCGGATAACCTGGAGAGGTTGTGCGAGCTCAACTACGGGGACCGGCACCGGGTCGACCGGTTCATCGGTGTTCTGCCAGGAACGGAGATGAGGTGCCAGCCTAGGGGGACCTCATGCCACTGGCTTCCCAACAACGTCCCCGTGATGTCATTCTTCTCCCTCATGCTGGCCGTGCTCTCCAAGAATTCCTCGATACTCAAAGTGTCAGACATCAATCGACCGGTCCTCACCGCCGTTCTGGAGAAACTGAAGAGCATAGATATCGAGGTACAGGGCCGGAGGGTCATGGGAGCGACCTTAGTTCGTTCGGTGTGCATGCTCTCCTTTGATTCCAGCAGCGCCGCGGACAACACAATGCTGTCCCTGGCCGCGGACGTCAAGGTTGCTTGGGGGAGCGGGGAAGCGGTCCGCGCGGTCGCTGCCCTGCCGCAGAAGGAGACGTGCGACACTATCATATTCGGGCCGAAGTACTCTATGGCGGTCTTCGACCAGGCATTCCTGGCAGGGGATAGTTCGGAGGAGGCGCTGAAGAAGTTGGCGCAGGACGCGGTCCTCTTCGATCAGACCGCCTGCTCCTCACCCCAGGTGATCATATTGGAACGGGGTGCGGTCTCCGCCCGTAGGCTCGCGGAGGAACTGGCCACAGGCTTCGAGGCCCTGCCTGTAAAGCTTAGACACACCCAGATGGCGGAGAGGCAGTGCCTGGAGGTCATCAGTGCCCGCGGTACCTACCTGCTGTCCGAGGACCGTGACGTCATCATGCCCCGGGACCTGGGATGGACCATACTGCTTGACCAGGAGGAGGGCCTGCCAGAGCCGGTGCAGGGCAGGTGCGTGTTCGTGCGCGAGGTGAGCGATCTCAACGATGTGATCGCACACATAACTAGGAAGGTCCAGACCATCGCCCTGTGCATCCATGACCGGGATAGGGCGAGGGCGTTCGCGGACAGGGCATCGGCAGCGGGGGTGGACCGCTTCGTGATGCCCGGGGAGATGCACGATTTCACCCTCCCCTGGGATGGCCTCATGCCGCTGAACAGAATGGTCCGATGGATCACCATCAGGAGGAGATCTGAAGATGATGAATGACAAGGTCGTGCTGGTAACTGGAGCTAGCCGGGGGATAGGGAGTGCGATCGCCCGTGCAGCGGCGGAGGAGGGAGCGGCCGTGGTTATCAACTACAACCACAGCGAAACTGAGGCTCAAGGTCTGGCCGAGGAGCTGCGGTCGCGGGGACTGAAGGCTGAGACCTTCAAGGCCGACGTTTCCGTAGAGGCTGAAGTACAAGCCCTGTTCCGATTCTTGCGCGAGAGGTTCGGTCGACTGGACGTGCTCGTCAATAACGCGGGTATCGTGGGCAACAATCTGCTTCTTATGACATCCACCGAGGAACTGGATCGCATCATAGCGGTCAATTGCCGGGGCTCCTTCTTGTGCCTCCGTGCGGCCGCCAAGATAATGATGAAGCAGAGGTCAGGCCGCATCATCAACCTGGCGTCCATAGTGGGCAGGAGAGGGAACAGGGGCCAGGCAGCCTATTCGGCCAGCAAGGCCTTCGTTATCGGAATGACCCTCTCCGCGGCCAAGGAGCTGGGCGAATCAGGCGTTTGTGTCAACGCCATCGCCCCGGGTTTCATCGACACGGACATGACGCGGGGCCTTAAGGAAGAGGTGCGTCAGAAGCTCATTGTCGACACTCCCCTGAAACGTGCTGGCACGGCCGATGAGGTGGCCTCGGTGGCCCTCTTCTTGATGTCCGATAGGTCCTCCTTCATCAATGGTCAGGTGTATGGCGTTGATGGCGGCCAGATCATGTAGGCGGTTGTCTCACGGTTTCTGGATGATCATAATCTCCAGCGAATGACCTCGAAGGCCTCGGCATACTTCTCGCCGCATTGGACCCCGTGCATGCGGGCCGTGCCAAAGATGAACTCCCTGTCGAAGTACCCACGGGAACGCAGCATCTGCGATCTGTATTCCTGGAGGGCCTCCCATTTTTTCTGCAGATGGCCTTCATCGAGGGAGATGAAGAGCTGGCTGTCGAACCTGACGTTGTTCCACGGTAGCTCATAGGAGATTATGCTGGAGGTGGTCTTGAAGGCCCTTATCATCTCGTTGGCGACGACCTGATGGTCCTGATGGTAATCGTGCAGGGAGGGCCCGATGACGATGTCAGGTTCGTATTCTGAGCGCACCTTCACGAGGTGGTCGAGCACATCCTGCCGATACTCGCTCATGTGCCGGACCCGGAACCCCAGTATCTCCCTGTCATTTGGCTTCAGTCCATAACGGTCGATGACCTTCTCGAACTCCCTGGCCAGAGTATCCTTGGGCAGATCAGCGGGAAGGGAGTCCTCAGCGACCGAGAACGCGATCCACAACACCTCATGCCCCTGCTCTATGAACTTGGCCACGCTACCTCCGCAGCCGAGCTCAACATCATCGGTATGAGGGGATAACAGGAGTATCTTGGACATCGTCCGTGGACAGAAGTGGGCTAGGTCATATCGTTTGCTATCATATCCTCACTGTCCAGGACCATCCCCCATGGGAAATGTAGGCACATTAAGCCTTCTTGAAGAAGAAAAAGCACTTTCGGACCACCGATAGAAAGGGCTATGTCCGACGAAGTGTTAAGTATGCCAAGACCATCCCTTGTTGAACGTGCTGGCTATATGCAGGCCGGTCCTCTGATCACACGTCATGGCGGAAAATGAAAACAACGAAAAGGATCACCCAGAGGCCCATTTTTAATAACGTGGCAACAATTATTATATATGGACGATTCCCATTTGTTTTCTATTGTCCGACAATCGTCGGACCGGTTCGATGGGATGCGCGAGTAGGGACCATGCCAGGATTGGCTCCTTCTTCCGCCTCCGTATGCGGGGGTTGAAGGCCAGATGTACCTTAAACAGATTGAGCTAGAGAACTTCAAGTCTTTCGGTAAGAAGCTTTCAGTGCCCCTGCTGGAAGGCTATACTGCGGTCACAGGTCCCAACGGTTCTGGCAAATCCAACATCTCTGACGCTATTCTATTCGTGCTCGGTCCCAAGAGCTCCCGTGCTATTCGCGCTGGAAGGCTTACTGACCTCATATTCAATGGAGGGAACAATAAGCAGCCGGCCAACTATTGCAAGGTCTCGCTGGTGTTCGACAACAAGGACCGCATGATCCCCATCGATGATGACCTTGTCCGCCTCACTCGCCTTATCAAGCTCTCCTCTGAGGGGGACGGATACAGCTCATATTTCTACGTTAATGACAGAAAGTCATCCCTGTCCGAGTTCGATATGCTCCTGTCCAACGCCCGCATCAGCGCGGACGGATACAACTTCGTGCAGCAGGGGGACGTAACCAGGATGGTAACGATGTCCAACCTCGAGAGAAGGCGCGTCCTCGAGGACATATCTGGGATATCCAAGTTCGATGAGGAGATCCTCAAGGCCCAGCGGGAGAGGGACGAGACCGACGCCAACATAGACCGCATATCCATCATACTCTCCGAGCTTCAGCGGCAGATAGACCAGCTAGAGCAGGAGAGGGAGGTGGCGATGACCTATCTGCGAACCAAGGAGACCCTTGTACGCTCCAAGGCCCAGCTGGCGCACCGGCAGCGGGAGGCAGCGGAAGCGGACATCTCCAGCACGCAGCGGCAGATTGGCAACATCGAGGCCGAGATACGCAAGCTGCGGGACCGCAAGGTCCAGATCGCAGAGAGAGTGAAGCAGCTGGATGAGTCCATGGTGGCAGTGGACAAGGAACTGGACGCCAAGGGCGGTAAGGAGTTCCGCGATCTCAAGGAGAAGATCGATGCCATAAGGATCTTGGTGGCGCGGTCGGACGATCGCGTTGCCAACGCTGACGCGACCATGGTGGACCTGAAGGAGCAGCAGGTGGCACTTAAGGAGGACAATGATACAACATCCTCTGAGGTGCGGTCGATGATCTCCCAGTATGATGAGAAGGCCAAACTTCTGGGGAGGAAGGTCGCTGACCTCGTCAAGTGCAAGGAGGCCCTTGCTGATGTACAGGGTCAGATAAGTGCATGCGACACCGAGCTGGCAGAACTGGAGAAGGACATTGCCAGCAAGGAGAAGGACGTTCGCGACCGTGAGGGGGTGCTGAACCGCCAGGGAATGGAGAGGGAGCGCCTGGAGGGGCGGGTCCAACGAATGGAGGCCGACCTCTCTGCCGTGGATGAGGACATCAAGGCCCAGGAGTTCGGGGTAACGGACCTGGAGTGGAGGATCAGGGAGATCAAGGACCAGGACCGGGGATCGGGGAAGGAGCTCAAGGGCCTGCAAGAGGAGTATCTGCAGAAGAGGAACGCCGAGTCCCGGATATCACGCGAGTCCGACGAGCTGGAGCAGGCCATAAAGGCCCTTCATCGCGAACTCTCCCGACTGAAGGCTGAGGAGGAGGCCGCAGGGGAGATAGCCCGGGGGTATAATCGGGCGGTGCGCGGGATAATCGAGGCCAGAGATAGCAGGACCATCCGGGGGATCCACGGAACCATCGCGGAGCTCGCGGAGGTAGATCCCCAGTACCAGACCGCCCTCAACGTGGCGGCCGGAAACCGCATGCAGGCCATCGTGGTCGATGACGACGAGGTGGCCTCACAGTGCATCCAGCACCTAAAGAGATACGGTTTCGGCAGGGCTACGTTCCTTCCGCTCACAAAGATGCTTGACGGCCGGCCAAGGGGAAAGGCCATCATGGCCGCCAAGGAGGCTGTGGGGTTCGCCATCGATCTGGTCAAGTTCGATGAGAAGTACCGTGCCGCGTTCTGGTATGTGCTCGGCGACACAGTGGTCGTGGACACGCTGGATAGGGCGCGTCGCCTGATGGGCGGAGTGCGCCTGGTCACCTCTGGGGGAGAGCTCTTGGAGGCATCGGGGGCCATGGTCGGGGGGAACGTGGAGCAGTCCCAGCTGAAGTTCGGAGCGGCTTCCAAAGGACGTCTGGAGGAGGTATCCGCAAAACTGGATGCCGCCATTGAAGCTTCCAACCGATCGCACGAGGAGCTGCGCCAGTTGCGGGCAGACATGCTTGCGCTGGAGGGAAGGATCAGGGAGATCACGGGGGCGGGAGGCGCTTCGTCGGTGACCCTGAAGGCCCTGGAGGGCCAGAGAGAAGAGATACGCTCGAAGCTGGCCATCCTACGCTCCGAGCGGGAGAAGAAACAGGTGGAGATGGCCCAGACCGCTGCGGCGGTAAAGCAGCTCACGGAAAGTATGAGGGAAGGAGAGGAGGAGATCATTACCCGTCGCACCGGGCGTGATGAGGCCCGGGCGAGGATGGAGAAGCTTGCCCCCAAGGAGATGTCCCTCAAGCTCAAAGCATTGCAGGCCGAGGTGGCCGACCTGACCGGGAGCACCTCTGAACTGCGCTCGGAGAGGGACACCTTGGATGCGCGGATCAAGCTCACCCAGAAGCGTGTAGAAGAGTTGGTGGCGGCACAGAGGCAGACCGAGGAGAAGCTGTCCAAACTCAAGCAGGACAGGGAGGAGGCGGTAGCTCTGGCGGCCCGCTCCCGGACGGAGCTGGTGGCCCTTAGGAAGATCGAGGACTCCATGGGTGAGGAGATGAACGGGCTGAGACAGAAGAAGGAGAGCATCTTCCGTGAGAAGACATCCCTTGAGGGGGAGCGCGACAACCTCTCGGGGGCGGTCGAGACCAAAGGGGAGATAATCGTCGGGCTCAACACCCGCATCGCCCAGGGACAGGCGAGGATGAAGGAGCTGGAGGAGGAGCTCAAGCAGCTCAACGTGGAGGTCGTTCTTCCCATACCCTCCATGGAGGTCCTGCGGGACACTATCCGCCAGTGCGATAATGCCATCAACACCATGGGCCCGGTCAACCTCAAGGCGGTCGACGATTACGAGGAACGGAAGAGGAGGTTCGATGAGCTGTCCGGCGAGTCCGCAAGGCTTGAGGCCCAGAGGAAGGACCTGCTCCGCCTGGAGAACGAGCTGAACACCAAGAAGAAGACCTCGCTGAACAAGGTCTTCGAGGCTGTGAACTTCAATTTCAGGAAGGCTTATGCTGAGCTCTCGCAGGGCGGTGAGGCGGAGCTCATCATGGAGAACAAGGAGGAGCCCTTCCAGGGAGGGATGGCCATAAGGGCCAAGCCCAAGCAGGGAAAGGTCCTGAGGCTGGAGGCGCTCAGCGGAGGTGAGAAATCGCTCACCGCGCTGGCGTTCATATTCGCCATCCAGGAGTACCAGCCATCGCCGTTCTACCTTCTCGATGAGGTCGATATGTTCCTGGACGGCATCAACGCGGACATGGTGGCCAGGCGGGTTCAGAAATCATCCAAGACCGCACAGTTCGTTCAGATATCCTTGCGCAAGATCACTCTCACCAAAGCAGACCACATTATCGGAGTAACCAAGCAGGAGGGAGGGATATCGCATGTTCTCATGCGGCCCAACGTCACCGATGTGAGGGAATTCCAGCCCGAGCTCAGGATACCAGATGAAAAGATGGAGGAGGGGACCTTATGATTGCCAACCAAGCTGCAGAGGGGGTGCTGGAGCACCTCTTGTTCCACAAGGCCATGATCGATGAGGAGGCCGGTGCGGAGAAGATCGATCGTTATCTTACGGTGTTGCGCGAGACCGGATCTCAGGTCCTGCAGCGGGACCCCCTTGACCGCTCCATCGAGACGGTGTTCGAGCTGGTCCTGTCCAATGACCTCGATCCCTGGGATGTCGATCTCATCCGCTTTTCAGAGCTGTACGCGGAGAAGGTCCGGGACGAGGAGGTCAATTTCGTGATCGCAGGCAAGCTCATGCTGATGGCGTGGTCCATCCTAAGGATGCAGAGCGAGCAGGTGCTCTCCAACTCTGAGACGCGGAAGGACGAATATGAGGAGATGGACCTGATGGACATGTTCTCGTTCGATGAACCGCGTGCAATCCTGTGCATGCCCGAAGAGGTGGAGCTCAATGAAGTGGTTAGGCACCGGGGGAGCCGGCCGGTGACGCTTGTCGAGCTTCTTGATGCGTTCGAGGAGGCGCAAAGGGAGGAGGAGCGCAACAAGCTCCGGGAAAAGCTGAGGGAGGCCAACCGTGCCAAGCTGGACGCCGCCTTCGACTCCAAGGCCCATAACGATGACATGGAGAGGGACGTAGAGATGGTGTGGCAGCGCATATGCAGATGCGGCACCGGAGCGGTGGACATCACCGACATCTGGGAGGGGGGGAAGGACGATATGATCACGGTCTTCATGTCCCTGCTGTTCCTCGCCCGCTCGGGCAAGATATCGGTCTGGCAGGATGACCTTCCCTTCGGACCCATCTCCCTGGAGGTCAAGATGGACTGGGACATCGGTACTCTGGAGGATGCGACGGACGCCCCTTCACCCCGCGCCTTCCAGGCGAGCACTGAGGTGGTGAGGTGAAGTGGACCTGGACCCCGTCCGCATAATAGAGGCGGTGCTTTTCTCCTCCTCCCAACCGGTAAAGATATCGGAGATGGAGATTCAGACGCAGCTGGGCGGGAGCGTCATCCGCAAGGCCATCAGGAAGCTGCAGGAGGAGTACGACGGTCGGGGTTCGGCCATCGAGCTGTCCAAGACCGGCATGGGCTACTCCTTCATCGTGAGGGAGCAATACCGCCCCTTCGGTCGCCAGTTTGCGCCCAAAGAGGTGCCCGACGACGTCCTGCGCACTGCGGCCATGATCGCATACCATCAGCCCATATTGCAGAGCGATCTAGCGCGGTCCCTGGGTGCCAGGGTCTACGATGATGTCAGAGAGCTTCACCAGCTAGGCCTGGTGACCGCCAAGAAGAAGGGGCAGACGCTACTGCTGACGACCACCAAGAGGTTCTGCGAGTATTTCGGCATCGATGGGACCAGCAAGACGGCGGTCAAAAAGTGGATGGAGAACCGGGCCAAAGGGCCATAATGTGAAACAAGAGCTGATCAGTTCAACCAGGTGGAGGTGTCCAGGTCTTCTCTCAACATGCTTGGGCCGCACAAGGATCTGTCATTGTATCCAGGTCATAACGATCGAAACGATCGAGACCGGCGTTCAAGAAGTGAGGTTTAACAGCGCCTGTCAGGTTCTGAATAAGTAGAAAAAATAATGAGGGGCAGGTTTAGAACCTGTCCTTGGGTTTGTGCTTCTGGAAGCAGTCCCTGCAGTACACAGGCCTGCCTTCCGTCGGCTTGAATGGTACCTGGGTCTGAGCTCCACAATCGGAGCACTTTACGTCATGCATTTCGCGGGGTTCGCGGCTGTAGCCGCCCTGTCTCTTGTTTCCGTACATTACTATACCTGCTTTGTGTCAGAGAATCCCTAGAGATCTCAGATACAGACCTCCCTACGGGCTTTTAGTATTTAAATCAGACTAATTGTCTGGCGAGGTCTCGTTCAACACAAAAATGAGAGAATGTGCAATAGGGCTGCCCTGATATCGTATATGCCGCTCGCTGATATCGGTCATCGCCTCTTGAGCTAGCCCCTTCCTGAGGTAAATCGTCCGGTGTGGCAGCTCCCCATTTCTTCTGACCTAACCAATGGTCGCCAGAGCCTCATGTTTTTGGAGGAGGCTACCCATTTATCCTTGACCATCTGGCCTTCGGGGCGAGGGCGCTCATTCATCGCAGACGATAATTTCCCCTGGCTGCTCGTCCGTCACCTCGTCCATGAGAACAATGCGTGCGACCACCCCCTGTGAGATCTTGCCGAAGGCCGGCCGGAGGACTCCCCAGGACAACACAGACAGCAAAACGATGATCACTGTCAAGGCAAGCAGGGCGGTTTCATCGAAGGTGGACACCTGAGGCAGAAGAGGCAGTATCAACAGCATCAGGACCATTATCACAATGAAACCCCCCACGTTCCTGAACAAACGGTATATGCGCATCCTGCCGGCCACTGTCTGCCTCCCTCCTTCAGAGACGTTCATCATTATTATTAAGGCGATGAGGCGGAGGCGGGTGATGACATTGACCACCACCGGTGAGATGAGCACGATGCTGGTGACGAACAGCAGGAGCGATGGAAGTATGTGCAAATCACCGGCCAGCGGTGTCAACGCCTCTCTGATGGGATCGAGCAGGTTCAGGACCAGGATTATGGTTATGATGAGGACCATATCGACGAACACCATCAGGAGCTGGCCGCGGACCTCCAGGCGTAGCTCGGGGGAAATGGCCATCTTTCTTCGTACCTCACCGCGAACCCTCTCCATCCTCTGTACGACGTTGCGAACGAAAGATGGCGCGTTCCTTGAGCCAAAGTCGAAGATCCTCGGTCCTGAACGGGAGAGAAGAGGGAGTACCACCATGGTGATCAGAGCAGCACCGATGACCGTGGAGTACATGGAGAGGTCCAGGATCCCCCCGTTCAAACCCAGGGTGGCGATTATGAAGCCGAACTCACCCATCACCACCAGGCTGGACGCTAGGTAGAAGCTGGAACGCAGGCCCATGGTCGTGAGGTAGCTGGCGAAGAATATGCTCGACAGTTTACCGATTATGAACACGAAAGCGATGATAAAGCAGAGGAGGATGTTGTCGAGGATCATCCCGATGTCGATCCTCATTCCGATGGCGAAGAAGAAGATCGCTATGAAGACCTCCTTCATGGGCTCGATGCGGCGGCGGACGATATTGTTGCAAGAGGACTCGGATATGATGATCCCCGCCAGGAACGCTCCAATCGCTATTGAGAGGCCGACGTAACCGGAGATGAAGGCCAGGGCGAAGCAGAATGCCAGGGAGATGATGAGAATTGTCTCTTTGTTATAGTTGCGGCGTAGCCAATCCATGGCCCGGGGCATGACCGCCAGGCCGATGAGTATGGTGAGGCCCATGAAGGCCACGATCTCCAGGACCACCCAGTACACATTATCGGAGCTACCCGTTCCTGCGGCCAGGGGCGAGGCGAGGGTAAGGATGATGATCTGGGCGATGTCCTCGAATACCATCAGGGACATGACCATGATGGACAGGTCCCCTCTCATATGCAAGTTCTCCTTGGCCACCATTAGGACCGCGGCGGTGCTGGCACCTGAAATGATAGCCCCGATGAATATGGACTGAACGTCATCGAGGCCGATCAAACGTCCGAGGTAGTAGCCGATGATGACCATCATTGTCATCTCAATGGAGACGATGAGGAACGCCGCAGGTCCTGTCTTCCGGAGACCCTTGAGGTTCAGCTCGATGCCGATGAAGAACATCAGGAGGATGATGCCTATGGTGGAGAACACCTCCAGGGTCGCCTCCTCCATCTGGAAACCAGGGATGATGCTGGAGCCTAGCACCAGTCCACCTGCCAGATAACCTATGATCGCCGGTAGACGCAGTCTTCCAAGAACGAGAGAGAGAAGCCCCGTCGCGCTTAGGAGAAGGGCGATATCGAGGATCAAACGGGTTTCTGCGTCCATTTTAGGATTTGCCATGAAAAAGCTTGGATTTAAGGCTATTCCATTGCTGCCGGGTTACGGGATCCTTCGAGGAGATCGACTTTTTTCTCTGCTCGGCTCGACCGTAAGGACGGAAAGCTTAAATTCGGTCCCCACAATGCCACAGTAAGTGATTATTTATGGTAATGCCACTCGCTCTTCTCGAGAAGTCAATGGACCACCGGATCTCCCTCCTGCTCAAGGACACCAGGATCCTTGAGGGAAAACTGGTCGGCTATGATGACTACATGAACATGGTCCTGGAGGATACCGAGGAGCGGACCTCTGAACAGACCAGGCGATTGGGGGTCGTAGTTTTACGCGGTAATAATGTGGTAAGCATATCTCCGGTATAAGCCGATATATCACACCAGGCGCGACCGATGAAAGCACTGATACTGGCCGGAGGGCTGGGGACCCGTCTCAGGCCCCTGACCCTCAGGATGCCCAAGCCGCTTGTGCCCCTTCTGGGCAAGCCTCTGATATCTCACATCATAGACCCCCTGCCGGCAGAGGTGGACACCGTTATCCTGGCGGTCTCGTATATGAAGGACGCCCTGGAGGAATACTTCCGCGCTCATGATGTCGGCCGCAAGGTCATCCTTGTCAATGAGGACACTCCGTTGGGCACCGGGGGTGCGGTCAAGAACGTGTCCCGATATCTGGACGATACCTTCATCGCCTTCAATGGCGACGTCATATGCTCTATCGACCTCAATGATATGCTGAGGTACCATCGCTCGCATGATGGCATCGGCACCATGTCCCTGTGGGATGTGGAGGACCCCTCCGCCTTTGGCGTGGTGGCGACCGACGCCCGAGGGCGTATAAACGATTTCCAGGAGAAGCCCGAGAGGGATAAGGCCATATCCAACTCCATAAATGCCGGCGTGTACATCTTCGAGAGGGAGATCCTTGACCACATCCCCAACGGCGTCGTATCCCTGGAACGCCAGGTCTTCCCCAATGTGCTGGACCGCGGGCTCTACGGGTATGGGTTCTCGGGATACTGGGTCGACGGCGGGACCAGGGAGAACTTACTGAAGGCCCAGAAGGTCCTTCTGGATCTGGGCGGGGGCAAGGTGGCCCCGGACCTCATCAATGAGGATGCCACGATATGTGGATCCAATATGCTGCAGAGGGCGCACATTCGGGGATGCCGTATAGGTCCCCATGTATACATGGAGGATGACGTCCTAGTGTCCAAGGGGGCGGAGGTCGCGGAGAGCATGCTCCTGAGGGGAGCGCTCATCGAAGAGGGCGCCCGAGTCCGCGGAAGCATCATTGGCCCCGACAGCGTTGTAGAGAAAGGTCGGACGGTCGTCAATGAGATACTGGCAAGGCAATGAATCCAGATGCCGGGGCACCTTTCAATAGATATATATCGCCTCAGGATTTACCGAACGACGGACCAAGGGCTATGAAATGAAGCGAATGGACTGGGTCGTTGATTTCATCAGCAGAAAAGGGTTCAGGAAAGGCTGGACCGTTTTCATCATCGCTTTTTTCCTGTTCTTCGTTGTCCTCCCAACTCTCTATGTCGTTACCTATGCTTTCACTGATTGGTCCGCCATTGAGACCACGGTCCTGAGCAACCCCCAGACCCTGTCGACAATAGTGGACTCGGTGGTTATATCCTTCGAGATCGCTGCCATCGTGACCGTCATAGATTTCTTGGCGGGTCTCCCCGTCGCCTGGATATTGGTCCGCAAGGAGTTCCGGGGAAAGGAGTTCCTGGATACGTTGATAGATATGCCCTTGGCGGTACCCACGGCAGCTCTGGGGTTCTCTGCCGCGGTGTTCTGGGTGATGAGCCCCGACCCGGTCCCGTTCTCCCTTTCCGTCATATCCTCGCCCTTCCTTCTTATCATCCTTCTGCACATCGTTTTCTCCTATCCCTACATGGTCCGCTCCCTGGCGGCCATCCTGGAGGAGATAGACGATACCTATGAGGTTGCAGGGAGGACCCTGGGGGCCAGCCGCCTCACCGCGGCCCGGACCATCACCCTGCCGCTGTTCCGCGCCGGTCTGGCCACTGGCGTGATCCTCTGCTTCTCCCGTAGCATGAGCGAGACCGGCGGCACCATGATCGCGCTCAGTACCATGGCCAACCTGGGAATCGGAGAGGCTGCAAATTTCTTCACAGGGTCCACGCTGATCGGTGAATGGAGGTCCCTGGCGGAGAACGACCCCACCTACGCTCCGTCCCTGGCATTCGTCAGCATACTGCTGATAGCTTTGGCGCTCATCCTCCTGATAATCCTGAAGCTGGTCATAATGAAGTTCCACCTTCCCTTACGGAAGGTATGGCCGATGCAGGAGAAGATGCTAAGTCGGGGCATATTCCCCAAGATGAAGGACGGCGGGGCGTTGGCATTCCTGGCCATCATCGTCCTGATACCTTCTTTCTTCATCTTCACATATGTACTGTTCTCGGACCCCGCATCTTTGGACCTGAGGACCTTCTTATTTGCGCTGGGCTATTCCTTCCTGGTCGCCGGGGTGGTCACGATCATCGACATAGCCTTGGGGATACCCTTTGCCCTGTACATAACAAAACATAGGGACAGGGCATCATCGAACGTCTTGGACGTGCTGGTCAACGTCCCCCTTATCGTTCCCACCGCCGCCCTGGGATACTCCCTGTTCCTCTTCTGGGGCTCTACCGGCGTAACGGGGGGTGCCAACATAATCGTACTTATCCTGGCGCATGTGGCATTCACATACCCGCTGGTGGTCAGGAATGTGGCCGGTGCGGTGGAAGAGATAGACCCATCCTACGAGGAGACCGCCCGGACTCTGGGTGCCAAGCCGATCCAGAGCTTCCGCCGTGTCCTTTACCCCCTCATCAAGAGCTCCATCCTGGCGGGCGCCATAATGGCCTTCACCCGCAGTCTCGGAGAGACCGGGGCCACCCAGGCGGTACTGGGCAGCAACGCCCTCACGGCGCCGGTATACATTGTGAGCCTGGTCAAGGCCGATGCGCTGTATCAGGCTGCTCTTGCCTGCATCATACTCATCATCGTTTCCTACGTATTCATGCTCGTCCTGCGCTACCTGACAAAGAAGAGGAAGGAGGCGATCTGATGCCCAGCATCACCCTCCGGGATATCAGGAAAACCTATGGCGAGGTGATCGCCGCCGACGATCTGGAACTGGAGGTTGAGAACGGTGAGTACCTCTGTCTGCTGGGACCAACAGGAGCGGGCAAGACCACTGCCCTTAGGATAATAGCCGGCCTCACCCAGCCCGATTCCGGCCAGGTGTTCCTGGACGTCAGGGACGTTACTGAGCTGGAACCGGAGGAGCGAAACGCCGTTCTGCTGTCCCAGCGATACTCTCTGTTCCCCACCATGACGGTGGCCGATAACATCCTGTTCGGACCATCCATCCGCAAGGTCCCCGAGCTCGATAGCAAGAAGACACTGGTCGAACTTCTGGACCTCGTGAGACTCACCAAGAGGGCAGACTCGTACCCTCGGGAGCTGTCGGGCGGTATGCAGCAGCGCAACGCCCTGGCACGGGCACTGGCCACCAATCCTGACGTCCTGCTGCTCGACGAGCCACTGAGGGCCTTGGATGCCCGTCTCCGGATCGATCTGCGCCACGAGCTGCGATCCATGGCCAAGGCCCTTGGCCTTACCGTCATCCACGTCACCCACGATCAGGAGGAGGCCCTGGTCATGGCCGATCGTATCGCGGTCATCCGTAACGGGCACATCGTGCAGATCGGCACCCCCCGGGAAGTGTTCGATCATCCCCTATCTCCCTTCGTGGCCAATTTCGTGGGACAGTCGAACTTCTTCGTCGGGAACATCCTGTGCTCGCGTGACGGCCGCATGACCACGGTGGAGGACGACAAGGGTCATGTGGTGTTCGCCCGCTCCTCGGATATCCCAGTGGACTCCAAGGCCGTGGTCGCGATCAAGGTCGGTAACACCAGGGTGGTGAAGAGGAGCGATGCGTTCGTGATGGGGACCGTCGAAAGGACCCTCTTCGAGGGGAGGGTGGTCCACCTGGACGTCAACGTCGGCGATCTGGGGCGGTACTCCGTAAAACTTCCGGCCAGCCGCAGGGACCAGGTGGCGGTAGGTGACGAGGTGGGCCTGAGCTGGGACATACCCAAGGCCTCGGTCTTCCCCTATCCTGAGGGAGGCCTGGAAGAGGAACTGAGGGTGGACTGATGCCTGAGGTGGAGCTGATCAATATTGCCAAGAGGTTCGGCAAGGTCGTCGCTTCCAGTGAGATCAACCTCAAGGTCGCTGACGGAGAGTATGTGACGATCCTAGGGCCATCTGGTTGCGGGAAGACCACCTTGATCCGGATGATCGCTGGCCTGATAGAGCCGAGCGAGGGGAAGGTGCTAATCGCCGGGAAGGATATGACGGGCGTTCCTATAGAGGAGAGGGACATAGGCTATGTGTTCCAGAACATCGCCCTGTTTCCCCATCTCACCGCCCTGGGCAATGTTTCCTATGGACCACTGGTCAAGAATATGTCCGAGGAAGAGGTGAAGGCCGTGCCCCAGCGCTATCTGGAGATGGTGAAGCTGCTGGACCGCATGGGCATGTTCCCCGATGAGCTGTCCGGTGGAGAACAGCAGAAGGTCTCCCTGGCCCGGGCACTGGCATCCGGTGCCAAGCTGTTGCTCCTGGACGAACCCCTGTCGGCGCTGGATGCCCGAGTCCGCATGGACCTGAGGTACGAGCTGAGACGGATCACCAAGGCCCTCGGCCTTACCGTCATCCACGTCACCCACGATCAGGAGGAGGCCATGACCGTTTCCGACCGCATAGTGCTCATGAGGAACGGCCGCATCGTCGAATCGAACACCCCAGAGGCGCTGTACCTCTATCCTCAGAACCTGTTCACCGCTAACTTTATCGGGGAGACCAACTTGCTGGAGGGGGTGGTAAAGGAGGTTCTACCCGACCGCTCCCTGGTGGAGCTGCGCGATGGAACGGTGGTGGAGGCAAAACCTTCCAAGTTCCGAAGGGGGGACGCCGTGGTCCTTTCCATAAGGCCAGAGAGGGTCCATCCCGCGAACGAAGGCCTTAATTCCGCAATTGTTAAAATTACTTACATGGGAACTTATATTCGAATTACCGTGGAAAGCGACAGCGAGGACACGATGCTGTTCGACGTAAGCACCTCGGAGGACCGGGTCTACAGCGTCGGTGATCGTGTGAACCTGATCTGGAGCAAGAGGTCGGGAATCCTTTACCCCAGGCCACCTGAGGGCGTGGAGGAGGCGATTAAGCTTGAATGAACGCAAATCTTTGATGGAATGGTTCGGAAAGCGCCGGGAGTCGTTGGTGATCAGAGGTCTGAAGGACCATGTACGCGCGGTCGGCGACGCCACCGCCGAGCTCAATAAGGCAGTGGCCGCTCTATGCAACTCAGACACTGAGAAGGCCGTCGAGGCTCTGAACCGTATGCTCCTCTCGGAAAAGGAAGCGGACACCATCGAGGAAAGGGTCAGCATGGAGCTTAGCAAGGGGGACATGGAGCCCAAGGAGCGCGAGGACCTCCTGCGCCTGATTCGCCGCATGGACTTCGTCGCTGACTGGTCAAAGGAGTCGGGCATGAACCTGCAGCTCATACTAGAAGCTAAGGTCCAGGTGCCGGTCAGCCTATGGACGCATTATCACGAGATGACGATAGAGCTGGAGAGGGCTGCCAAGGAGCTCCGGGCCAGCATCGAGCAGCTGGGCATCAACGAGGAGCTGGCCGACAAGCACTCCCGGGAGGTGGAGAGGCTGGAGCATGTTCTGGACGAGCTGTACTTTGTCACCAAGAAGGAGATATTGTTCTCCAACATCGACCCCCGGGCGGTGTTCCTGCTTCGGGACATGCTGCACGGGATAGAGAACGCTTCTGACTCCTGCAAGGACGTCGCTGATATTATACACATCCTCCTCACTTCCGAGGCCCACAAAGTTCGGTGATTTGACATGGCAGGCAGGCTGTTCGGAACCAATGGTGTCAGAGGTGTGATCAATAAGGACATGAACGTCCAGCTGGCCATGGACCTGGGTAAGGCGATCGGCACCTTCATGGGCGGCCGCGTGGCCATCGGCAACGATTCCCGGACATCCGCCGCCATGATCAAGAGCGCGGTGGCCTCGGGACTGATGTGCGCCGGAGCCCAAGCATTGGACCTGGGCCTGGTGCCCACCCCAGTGGTGCAGCACTACGTCAAGAACAACGGGCTGGCCGGTGGCATAATGATCACCGCATCCCACAACCCTCCCGAGTTCAATGGCATAAAGTGCATAGACTCTGACGGGACAGAGATGCCTCGCTCCAAAGAGGAGGAGATAGAGAGGCTGTATTTCACCAGGACGTTCCGCAGTATGCCCTGGAACGCCGTAGGCCAGATGCGCCAGGCGTCGGGCGCGGTCCATGATTACCTGGATTCCGTCAAGAAGCTGGTGGATGCCGATGCCATCCGGGGCGCGGGATTGACGGTAGTCCTGGACTGCGCCAACGGCGCGGGTGTGGTGTCCACGCCCATGCTCCTGGACGATCTGAACGTCCGCGCCATAACCATTAATTGCAATCCTCAGGGTACATTCCCGGGCCACCCCTCGGAACCAGTGGAGTCCCACCTCCGTGACCTCATAGCAATGGTCAAGGACACAGGGGCGGACATGGGCATAGCCCATGATGGGGATGCGGACCGCACGATCTTTGTCGACGACAAGGGACGCTACCTCTATGGCGACAAGTCCCTGGCCATAACCGCGGAGGCCATGGTCCGGGAGAACGGAGGGGGCACCGTGGTGACCCCGGTATCGTCATCGATGGCCGTGGAGGACGTCGTCAGAAGGGCGGGAGGAGATATCATCTACACCCGCGTGGGATCGCCGGTCGTGGCCAGGAAGATGATAGAGGTGAGAGCGCTCTTCGGCGGGGAGGAGAACGGTGGCCTTATCTTCCCCAAGCATCAGTACTGCCGCGATGGCGCCATGACCGTGGCCAAGATGCTGGAGATCGTCACACGCAGCGGCCCGCTGTCCAAGCTCGTCGACAGCATCCCCACGTACAGCCAGGACAAGCGCAAACTGATATGCTCGGACGAATGCAAGGAAAGCGTGCTGGCTGCCCTGGTGGAGCACTACAGCTCTCAGCGGGTGGACACCACTGACGGGGTTAAGATATGCTATGATGACGGCTGGACGCTGGTGCGGCCGTCAGGCACCGAGCCCCTGTTCCGCATCTACTCCGAGGCCAGGACCGGCGAGGATGCCAAAAGGCGCTCCGAGGAATGCGAGAAGGTGCTGGTAGACCTCCTGGCACGTTGAACCCCTTTACATTTTCCTTTAATTGGACGCTAATGGCGGAGACATGCTCCCGCCACCATGTGATGGGGCCCTTTGGAACACCACTGGCCTTCAAGAACTAGAATGGATCGATGATTAGGAGACAAACGCCAGGACCAATGGCTAGCGCCGCCAGAACGGTCGTGTTCCGGTCCGCTCCTCGACCTTCTGATACTTCCATGCCACTGCGATGGCCTCCTGCACCATTCTGGCGCCGAGGGCGGCTGTGTTGCCCTTGTCATAGGGAGGGGATATCTCTACCACATCCATCCCCACTAAACGTGGGCCCAGCATGTTGATGCACTTCTTGACGTCCAAAGACGTCAAGCCAAAGGGCTCGGGCATCCCCGTAGCAGGGGCGAAGGCGGGGTCCAGTCCATCCATGTCCAGGCTAAGGTAGATCTTGTCCTTCTTGATGATGTTGAGGGCGCGCTTGAACGCCTTCTCCACCCCTTCCGTGGCGATGGTGTAGGCATCGATGTACTCCGGCAGGTTGCCGCTGACATGCTCCTCATGAGAGATGGAACGCACGCCGAAGACCAGGATGTTGTCCTTGCCCACATGCTCCGCTGCCCTCTTGGCAACGGTGTCATGACAGGAGCGCTGCCCCATTCGGGCATTCTTGTAGTTCAGATGAGCGTTGATGAAGATGATGCCGATGTCATCGAAGGCCTCGATGGCCGGGATGGTTATGGTATGCTCCCCGCCGAGCAGGATAGGGAACTTACCATCACCGACGATGCCCTTGGCCACCTCCTTGGTCTCATCCATCATGTCCTCCACTGACATGAAGTCCCGGAGGTTGCCGAGGTCATGGACCTTGACCTCGCTCAGGTCGAGGCCGTGCTCGAGCATGAACTGCTCAAAATGATATGAAGCCTCCCGGACCGCGTTGGGAGCGGCTCGTGCCCCTGGGCGGAAGGAGGTGGTGAGATCGAAGGGGATCCCGACCACCACGAACTTCGCTTCCGGATAGGAGGCATCAGCCCCCAGGAAGCTAACACCCGTAGCGGGCATGAGGTTACCTTCTCAGACCTTGGTGATCTTTCGCTTGCCCATTGCCACCATATATAGGACCTCGTCCCCGGCGTTGATCTGGCCCCGCAGCTCCTCATCGATGGGCAGCGAGAACTGCTCGAAGGTCTCCAGATCCATCATCTGGGCCTCATCGCCGGATATGTGCAAAATCTGCCCCTTCCTCTTATCGATCATAGGGACCTGGACCTTATGCTTGACCGGATGCACCACGCTGCGCTTCTTCCCATCGTAAAGGCCGACAGCATCGATCCGGCTCTTGGCCTCGCCGTGCTTACCGGGCTTGGAAGTGTCAATGGATAATATCTTGCAGGGTTCATCGTCGATGAGCATATAGCGGCCGACCTTGAGCTCCCTTACCTCAGCCTGAGTCCACATAATATATCATATGAGGGAAATCCCCCCCTGCTTATATATTTTGCTTATGGGCGATGGAGCCATAAAGTACGTTCCAGCTCCCCTGACGTAAAGCTCGTTGCGCTCGGAGAGGGGTTCACCGCCGATGGAAAGCATTACCTTTTCTTACCGCTCCACTGCGGACGGTTTCCCGAGCCTTTCTGCCCACCTCTCTGTGGGGGCCGGGGACCGCGGCGGGGAGGAGCTTCCTGTCGGGGGGCACGGCGCTCCTTCGGAGGCGGCTCGGGGTACTTCCTGATTATCTCCTCCACCCGTCGAGCGATGTCCGCGTTGAGCTGGTCCCCCACGAAGCCGCCCTTGTAGTAGTCCACCCTGGAGGCGATGGCCAGTTTCCCGCCCATGGTGCGGGAGATCTTACCGCGCTGCCAGTAAGGGGCCCGGTGCACCGTAGGGTGCTGGAATATGACCCCATGCTTGGGTGGCCTCTTTCCTTGTCGGAGGTGAGCGAACAGGGCCTTCTCCGCACCCAGCAGCTGCACGGTGCCTGCGGGCATCTGTGATAGCCTCTTAAGCCCCCCGGCGATGGAGATGAGCCGGGCGCCCAAGCTTGCCCCCACCACCGATGTGAGGTTGGGAGCGGCCTCCTGCATACGTTCCGCGATGTATGCTTCCAGGTGCTCCTTCTCCTCGTACAGATACAACAGGGTGGAGGCGAACCTCCGGACAACATCCAGGTCCTTGTCCTCCAGCTCCGATCCCACCGACTCCAGCTGGAGATCGAGCGCGTCGAGTATGGAATCGCGGACCCCCTTCTCGGAGATCAGCTTAGCGTACCTCTCCTCCCTGGCATAGTCGGCCAGCTCCGGGAAGTGTAGACCATACCACTCATGCAGCCTCTCGCTCATGAGGTTGATCATCTCGATGGTATCGTCCAAGGCACGCACGGCCTGGACTATGAAGCGGTCTGCCGGCAGTGGTTCCCTGGTCCTTATCTTTCCGAGCTCCACCATCACCTTCTGCATCAGCTGAGGTGAGAAGCCGTAGTCCACTGGCTTGATGAACGCCGTGTCCACCACCTCTGGCTTCCCCAGGGCAGACAGGCGGGGCTCGGCCACACGCATCCTCTTCTGGGCGAGCTTCCTCTCCTCCGGAAGCACCTCGCCCTTCTGCACGAGCGCCAGTTTGGCGGCAATGGCCTTGGGTTCCTTTTCGAACAGGAGGGAGCGGACGACCTGTTGCTTCTCCTTGTCCACCACGAACACGCCGAACCACTTCGTGACCAGGATCATCGCGCCACCCCACTCCTTACTGGCTCATCAATCTTTGGATGTCATCCTGGCCACTTCCTCGGGGGGAAGGTCAGGAAGTTCTCCCAGCTCTTCGCACCTTAGCTGAAGGAAGGCGATGTACTCCATCGTCTCCATGCGGGCGAAGGCCTCCATGATGTCCTTACCAACTGCCAGCGCCCCATGGCTTTTCAGCAGCGCAGCGTTATCCTTCGTCAGGCCGTTGACGATGTTTTCCGCCAGCTCCGACGATCCCGGAGTGGCGTAGCCGATCATGGGCACCTTCTGCCCCAGAACGAGGACCCCCTCTGGTGTTATGGCCGGCCGCAGCTCACGGCCCAGCAACGCCATCGTGGTGCAGGAGGGGGGGTGCAGGTGCACCACCGCCCCTACGTCCGGACGGGCACGGTATAGGCCAGTATGAAAAGGGGTCTCCATGGACGGCCTTCCGCGCTCGGCCTTGCCCGTTCCCAGGTCCACTTTGATAATCTGTTCCGGGAAGAGGAGACCCTTAATGGTCCCCGATGGCGTTATCAGGATGGTGCTCTCGTCCAAGCGGAGGCTGAGGTTGCCCCCCGATCCGAAGGTGAGGCGTCGTTCATAGGATAAACGCGCTATATCCGCGAGGTCCTTCCTGCCCCTGCCCTCGTCCATCAGATCTCATCCCCAGTGACCTGGGCCTTGCGTACCCGCTCTATTTCTGAAGGACGCAGTATCCCCACCTCGGTGATGAAGCCGGTAACGTACTTCGCGGGGGTCATGTCGAAGGAGGGGTTGAGAGCGGGCGATCCCTCCGGAGCGAGCCGCTCCCTGCCCACGTGGGTGACCTCGTCCTCGGAGCGGTCCTCGATGACTATCTCGTTGCCGGTGGCGATGGAGAAGTCGAAGCTGGAGACGGGCGCGGCCACATAGAATGGGACGGCCAGCTCGCGGCACAGGACCGCCTTGTCGAATGTGCCTATCTTGTTGGCGAAGTCCCCATTGGCGGCTATGCGGTCCGCGCCCACGATCACCAGGTTCACATCTTTTCTAAGGAAATGACCGGCCGCCCCGTCAACGATGATGGAGTGAGGGATCCCCTCGTTGTACAGCTCCCAGGCGGTGAGCTTCATCCCCTGAAGGCGAGGTCGGGTCTCGGAAACGTAGACATATATGCGCCGTCCCCTGTGCCAGGCCGTTCGTATAGGGGCGAGGGCGGTCCCTATGTCCACTGTAGCCAGGGCACCTGCGTTGCAGTGGGTCATGATGTTGTTCTCGTCCTCGATGAGCTCGGCCCCGTGGTTCCCGATGCGGCGGCACCTCTCCACCACCTGATCGGCGTAGCCATCGGCCGCCTGGACAGGATCGTCGCCCCGCTCCAGCATGGTCATCATGTGGTCCACCGCATAGAAGAGGTCGAAGGCCGTGGGCCGCGTTCCCTTGAGCTCCGCCGCGGCCATATCGAGGTTCACTCCATTGCGCGCCGCCAGGGCCATGCCGTAGGCCGCCGCAGCCCCTATGGACGGAGCCCCCCTTACCGTCATGTTCCTGATGGCCTCGGCCACCTCCGTATGGTCCAGGAGATCTAGGACCTGGAATCGCTGGGGTATGAGACGTTGGTCTATCATCCGGACCCTGCCGTCGTCGAACCATACCGCTCTGGTCTCCGTGCTCTGCTCGCCGTTCACCACTCTCATATTCAGACCCAGAAGTCATTCCAATCCGCTATACTAAACCATTGGCTTAACGGCCGTTAACCGAACGTTAGCTAAGACTTAATACGCACGGAGCAATTTAGTCCATTGACCATATGAAGAAAAGCTCCGCCCTAGATGTGTATTCTACCAGCTCCGGGCTGAAGCAGATCTCCAACCCGGTTCGTCAGAAGATCCTCAGTGAGCTCCAGAGGCGGGACCTAAGCTTGTCAGAGATCGCCCAGCTCACTGGAAAGGCCCAGTCCACGCTGTCAGTGCACCTGGACAAGATGGTGAAGGAGGGACTGGTGGCATCGAGGGACGATCCCACCGACAACCGACGGAAGATATTCTACCTGGTGTCCAAGCCCGTGGGCAGTTCGGTGGTCCCCCGAGAGGACCTCACGAAGGCCATCGGCAGCATCATCGACAAGAGCATCGGTTCACCGGCAAAGTTCCTGAAGGGGGAGCTGAGGGCGCTGGTCATCGGGGTCGAGGCCATCGGCCTCAACATGGACCCGGTTCTCAAGGATATAGGCCGGCAGATCGGAACGGCGATGTCCAGGCACATGAGGTCTAACGATGTCAAGGGCCTAATTGACGAAGTGAAGGAATTCTTCTCCCAGCATGACCTGGGAGAGCTGAACGTGTACTCCTTGGTGCCGCTGACCCTCATAGTCAAGGACGACTACGACATGTCCGATGTACCGGACGTGGGAAAGACCCTGTGCATATTGAACGAGGGCATACTGGAAGCGGTGTTCGACAGCCGTACGGGCGTACCCCTAAGGGTGACCCAGTCTGAGTGCTTCGGGATTAAGAGCAACTATTGCAAGTTCGTCCTTGAACCTACCCTCTACGACTAATGCGGCAGGTCCATCCCGATCGGATTAGGATCGCCGTTGCACAATGGATCCCGGGAATCTGACCCTTCACCGAAATAAAAGGCATTGGCCCTGCATCCCCAGCAGACCCTCTTGTCGCAGGACCGGCACACCATCTGTCCCGTACTCTTGCGGAACTCATCGAAAAAGAGGGAGGAGGATTCTTCCAGGATGATGTCACCCAGGTCCCGCTCCCGGACGGATCCCAGTTCACGACGCAGGGAGTAGCAGGAGGAGACCACACCGTCCAGGGAGATGAACACCGTGGTGCCGCAGTACTCCCGGGGGAAGTCCTGACACCCCATGGTGCGTCCAGGAAGGAAGAGCGAGTCTCGGAAGCGATAGGCGGCGCTGACCGTGTCCGGAGAGGGGATGAGAGAACTCATCTCGCCTGACCCGTCTACGGGCTTCAGGGACATGAGGCAGGTCCTCATCCCGTAATCCTCGTATAGGACGGTCATGGTCTCCTTGATGTCCTCAAGCCCCTGCAATGATGTGAGCATGAGGAGGTTCCCTATCTCCGAGGGTGGCTTCCCGATGTCCTGCAGCAGCTCCACTCCTCGTAAAGCGTCACTCATCATCGCAGGATTATATGTGGAGCGGATCGACCTCAAGACCTCGGGATCGAGGGAGTCAAGGTGGACCATGACGTACCCGCCCTCGGTGAGGTCCACCACCCACTTGGCCGTGCCCACATCGTTGAGGCGTGAGCCGCTCGTCCACAGGTTGTTGGTCATCCCGTTGTAGCGCGCGGCCTGGAGGAGCTGGATCCAGTCAGGGTGTTCCAAGGGGTCCCCCCCCATCCAGTCTACCTGCTTGATGCCCAGGGAGGCAGCTCTTCGCAGCAGCTCTTTCAGCTCCCTGACGGTCAGAGGCTCTCCTTTGGAAGACCTCTTGGCATAGCAGTACGAGCAATCAGCGGAACAGGCGGAGGTCACCTCTATCTGCAGCCGGAAGGCAGATGCCTGCTCAAAATAAGAGGCCTGTAGTCTGGCCATCGGAAAATTGCCAGCGAACATGGCGTCCAACCCGGAGGTGCTCTCTTTCATCCCGATCACAGCGTTTTTTCGCCCATGACGGTCAAGCTCTTAATACCCTATGCGTGAACATTAGATAAGGTTCGATGGTTCCCCACTCAGCTGGAGGATGGTCTCATAAGCTCGTCGAAGCAACCCTGCTTGATCGACCACAAGGTACGACCAGGAACGGATGGATGTCAGCCTATGCTGTGAGCATGCTCATTGTCCAGATCGGCGGAGCACGCCCTCGAACACATCCCCCAGCTCCTCGTGGATGAGGATGTCGTCCTCATAGATGACAAGGCCGTAACGGCGGGCGCTTGTGAGGTCCTCTATACGGTGTCCCTCCTCGTCGAGCAGCAGGATGGTGATCTCGGCCCGGGGATGGTCGCTGAACAGCTGTCTAAGGTCGTCCCTCATGCTGTCGAACTCCCCCCTGGTAATCCCTCCACGCAGCACTGTCCTCTTGTCCATGGCGGTGGTACCCGGGGATAGTAATCACATGGAGAAGATTAACCTGTGCGCTCCTGTTGGACGATGTCGCCGAGGCCGCGTCCGCATATCCCTTATATATCGTTCCATCCTACTTCGACTCTGGTCGTGGGCCGGCCGCGAACGGTGTCGGTCCCCGATACTGGTGGAACGATCATGGATATGACAACCCTATCAGGAGCCCTGGTCAGTTTGAAGGAGAAGAGGCCACTGGTCCATCACATCACCAACTATGTCACGGTAAACGACTGTGCCAATATCACCCTCTTTATTGGAGCGGCCCCGGTGATGGCAGAGGCACCAGAGGAGGTCGCGGAGATGGTCTCCATGGCTGGAGCGCTGGTCCTGAACATAGGCACCCTCCGGAGGGAACAGGTTGGGTCCATGCTCCTCGCCGGTCGCCGGGCCAACGAACTGAAGATCCCCGTCGTCCTGGACCCGGTGGGGGCAGGGGCGACAAGGTACCGCACGGAAACCGCCCAGAACCTGCTGAGAGACCTCCACATCGACATCATAAAGGGAAATGCAGGGGAGATCGGAACCCTCGCAGGCGTGGGAGGGAGCGTCAGGGGGGTGGACTCCAATGGCCTGACCGGGGACCCCATCTATGCCTGCAGATCGCTGGCCAGAGGTACCGGAGCGGTGGTGGTCATGAGCGGGCCCACCGACATCATCACCGATGGGCAGGACACCCTCCTGGTGAACAACGGCCATGAGATGATGGGGAGGATCTCTGGAACCGGCTGCATGGCCTCCTCCCTGGTGGGAGCGTTCGCCGCAGCCTTCAAGGACCACGTGCGGTCCTCCGCCGCCGCCCTGGCTGCTTTCGGCATCGCTGGGGAACGCGCCGCGTTAAAGGCCTTGTCACCATATTCCTTCAAGATCGCCATGCTCGATGAGGTCTCGTCCTTGATACCCAAAGATCTGGAGACAGATGCGAAGGTGAGGGAACCTTGACGGCCAGGATGGACCTGTACATAGTCACCGATAGCCAGGCATCCCGGGGCCGTGATCATATGTCCATGGTCAAGGCCGCCCTGGCCGGAGGAGCAGATGTCATTCAGCTGCGTGACAAGTCCTTGTCGGGACGCGACCTGTACGGTTTGGCCCTAGACATGGGCGCTCGGGTCCGCGCTTCCCGGGCCACGTTCATCATCAACGACAGGCTGGACATAGCTCTGGCGGCCGGGGCGGACGGGGTCCACCTGGGTCAGTCTGACCTCCCTGTCGCCGCTGCCCGCTCCCTCACCCTTCCATCCTTCATCGTGGGAGCATCGGTGGGTTCAGTGGAGGAGGCCGTGGCGGCGGAGCGGGACGGTGCCGATTACATCGCCCTCAGCCCGGTCTTCTCCACGCCCACCAAGGACGATGCTGGACCCGGTCATGGCTTGGAGGTGCTCAGCGAGATCAGAGCGGCCGTGGGAATCCCTGTGATCGCCATCGGAGGCGTGAACAGCGCTAACGTCAAGGATGTGGTGGCGGCCGGGGCGGACGGGGTAGCGGTGATATCCGCGGTCCTGGGGGCAGAGGACGTAGAAGCGGCGGCGAGGTCGATCAGGGAACTGGTCCTGCATGCCAAAGCCGAAAGAGGCAGGGCTTAGTATCAGCATCACGGAAAAGATCCACCCTTGCCTCCTGCATCCTACAAGGACGTTCTGAAAGGGCCGCTCAAATGAACCTTTTCGATCATTTTTGCAGTCCCTCGAAGAGCTTCGTATCCACAGCCGGTTCCTGTTGGGTGGCGCAGTGGAACCCGCCATAGCCGTACACCAGGTCGCGGGCCAGTATGGGCACTGTCTTGCGCCCGGGGAAGCACCTCTCTAGAAGTCTGACCGCCTCCTGGTCATGAGAGTCATCGAACACCGGTACGAGCACAACGTCGTTGCCGATGTAGAAGTTGGCATAGCTGGCAGGCAGCACCCTCTCCTCCTCAGGAAGGGGTATGGGCTCGGGCATGGGTAGCGTCAGCACCTCAAGGGGACGGCCGTATTGGTCACGGTACGAGGTGAGGATGTCCAGGTTGGCCTGCAGCACCTGGGGGTTGTGCCCGCCCCCGGTCTCGGAATGGGCGCACACCACTGTATCCGGGCTCACGAATCGTGCGAAGTCATCAACATGCCCGTCAGTATCGTCGCCCTCGATCCCCGACCTCAGCCACACCACCTCATTGATGTTGAGGTACTGCTCCAGGTAGGTTTCTATGTCCTCCTTGGAGAGGTGCGGGTTGCGGTTGGGGTTGAGCAGGCACTGCTCGGTGGTGAGCACCACTCCCCGTCCGTTCACATCAATGGACCCGCCCTCCATGACGATCCCGGGACGGAACACCTTCACCCGGGCGTTTTGGACGATGTCCTCTCCCGTCCGGTCGTCGTACATGAGATCATCGTACTTGCCGCCCCAGGCGTTGAACCGCCACTTCACCCCGGCCTTCCATGGGCGTTTCTGGTTAAGGAGGAAGGTGGGTCCGTAGTCGCGTATCCACACATCGGCGCTGGGGATGCGCAGGAAAAGCACGTTCTCCATGTTGACGTCCCCTCCTCTCAATTTCTTGCGGGCGCGCTCCTCCATCGCCCCATCATTCACGAGGAGCTTCACCTTCTCCCCCGGGCTGAGGGCGGCGATCATCTGGACAAAGGTGTCCTCGACCCCTTCCAGCACATCGCCGGGGAAGGTCAGGGGATTCTTCGGCCAGGAGAGCCAGGTGGCCTCGTGCCTGGCCCATTCAGGTGGCATATAATAGTCCAGGTTCCTAGGGGTCGTCTTTTCCATGATGAATCCTCCTCGTTCACTCCTTCTACAAGGGCTCAGTGAGCTTGGCATAGCATTCGGGGCGGCGGTTGGGGAAGAACCTCCAACCCTGGCGGACGTTCTCACCATGCTCCAGGTCGACGGTGGCGAGCACGATCTCCTCCTCGGAGGAGCCCCGGGAGAGGGTCTTGCCGAAAGCGTCGATGACGAAGCTCCCTCCCCAGAAGTCCATGCCCCCCTCGTTACCCACCCGGTTGCAGGCCGCCACCACCATTCCGTTGGCGATGGCATGGCCACGCATCACGTTCTCCCAGGCTTCCTGCCAATCACCCTCCCACTGCTCTATTCCTCTGACCGTCCCGATGGCTGTGGGGTAGAACACCATGTCCGCGCCTATGAGGGCCACGGAGCGCGCGGCCTCTGGGTACCACTGGTCGTAACAGATGAGAACCCCGATGCGGCCGCGGGAGGTGCCAAACACCTGGAAGCCGGTGTCGCCGGGATCGAAGAAGCTCTGCTCGAAGAAGTTCTCATCGTGGGGTATATGGGTCTTGCGATACTTGCCCAGCAGGTGCCCGTTCCCGTCCAGCACAGGAGCGGTGTTGAAGAGCCTATCGCCCTCCTCCTCGTATATGGAGCCGCCGATCACGATGGCCCCGGACTCCACGGCCGCCTCGGAAAGCGCTGTGGTAGAAGGACCAGGGATGGCCTCATGGGGGGCTAACTCGCGGCCTCGGCCTTCCGAGGTGTCGTACTGAGGGAAGTATGGGGTGGTGAAGAGCTCGGGCAGGCACACGATCTCAGCGCCTCTCCGTGCGGCCTCCTTTATCATACGGCCGGCCTTCCGGATATTGGTATCAGGGTCCTGCGTCATGCTCATCTGTACCAGCCCTATGGTCACATGGCGATCGCTCATTTACCTCCACCTCAACATGCTCAACATCGAAGACGCTAATATAGATAATCCGGGCCCCCGGCCGAGAATATGATGAGGGCGGTTCAAGTACGCCCGGTTGCGATATTATCATGATGGCAGGATGCCCATACCACAATGGGCGAGGAACATGGAGCGATGGTCTTTGTATCACACGGCCCCCCGCAGAGTGGAGGTGAGGCAGGAGGCGGTCCCCTCACCGGGAGCGGGCGAGGTCACCGTTCGCAGCGTCATATCTGCTATCAGCGCGGGAACGGAGATGCTGTTCTACCGGGGCCTAGTGGGAGAGGGCACACCTCTGGACGAGACCATAGCATCGATAAGATCACGGCTGCAATATCCATACAAATACGGTTATGCAACCGTGGGCGTGGTGGAGACGACGGGCGAGGGAGTACCCCTATCATGGGTGGGGAGGGAGGTGTTCTGTTTCCATCCTCACGAGAGCCGCTTCACCTTACCTCTTGGCGAGGTGCGACCCGTCCCCGCAGGGATGAACGTGGAGGACGCCGTCTTCTTCCCTGCGATGGAGACCGCGCTCTCCTTGACAATGGACGCCGCCCCCATCGTGGGTGAGAACGTGGCGGTGCTGGGGCAGGGCATCATCGGCTTACTGACCACAGCCATACTGTCCAGGATGCCCCTGGGGCACCTAGTGGCCGCAGACAGATATTGCCTGAGGCAGGAGCGCTCACGAGGGATAGGTGCAGAAGCGTGCGTCGACCCCACTGGTGGGCCACACCAGTTCCTCGAGGATGTTGGGCTTGCCATGAGGAAGGTCGACCTGGTCATCGAGCTCAGCGGCACCCCCGAGGGCCTGGAGCTTGCCATCGGCATCGCCGCCCTGGAGGGGAGGATAATCGTCGGTTCCTGGTACGGCACATCTCCCCAGGGCTGCCGTCTGGGAGACGAGTTTCACCGACAACGGCTCCGGATCTTCAGCAGCCAGGTGAGCAGGATATCCGGGGACCTCTCCTGCAGATGGTCCAAGGAGAGGAGGGCCGAGATAACTTGGAAGCTCATCCGGCAGGTGTCCCCCTCTCAACTAATCACCCATCGCTTCCCCATCGCAGAAGCCACCTCTGCCTATCGGCTGCTCGATGAGAGCGGTCATAAAGCCCTACAGGTGTTGATTACTTATCCGGAGGCTTGATCTTGTTCGAGACAGGGCTCAGCATGACCATGAGGTCACGACACTACCTTCCACAATCCTCCAATGCTGAGAGGGAGGAGCACTACCATGATTACACGGTGGAGGCCATCGTCCGGGGCTCCCAGGTGGATGACAGCGGTTTCCTGATAGACATCACCGTGCTCAAGGAGATCATGGGTTCGGTGCTGGAGCGCTATCGAGATGTCGTGCTCAACGATCTCCCTGAGTTCTCCTCGTGCTCCCCCACGATGGAGAACCTGGCAGTGGAGATATGGAGGAGGGTGAGGGAAGAGCTCGGTGATGCTGGGGAACGCACCTTGATGATCAGGATATGGGAGGATGAGAACGCTTGGGCCTGCTTCGAGGACCAGCTGCGGTGAGGGATGAGAACACGCTCCCGGATGCTATCAAGATTTGAAGAGAAGAAAACGTCATTGATATTTTATATGATAATATGAATAATTGTTATATGAACGACCTGGAGTAACGATAGTGCTCTAAGGAGAGGATGTAGTTTACTATTATATTTTACAATATTTATTCATAGATTTTAATTTTGGTACTAGGAAAGAAATGTTCAAGTACCCTCCAACCCGGTGAACGTGGTACTCTTCGTGAGGGATTATAGGTGAGCAGGTATAAACATCATTTAGCGGTAACGCTGATCATCGCAGCGATGGTCCTACCTGGATTCTCCATGATAGTTGACACTCCCTCCGCTTCTGCTGAAACAACGACCACGGCCTACGGCCGGATCGGTGTATCAGGAACCAAGATCCTACTCGACGGTGAGGTCACCTCCCAAAAGTTCTTCGGAGTGGTGGAGACCACCGCCCTGCAGAACGCCATACTGGCATACATAGAAGGGGAGACAGGTGCGGCCGGCAGGACGTCCCATCTGAACGGGCCTGACACCAGCAACAAAGGTTACATACCTTATCATGAGACCGCCGAGCAGTTCTGGCATCAGTACTTTGCGATAACCGAGTATTATGATTGCAACATGGTTAGGCTCGGTGCCGGGGATGCCTGGGGCTCCAGGATCCAGTACCAGGCATGGTTGAACCATCACGATGAGTATATCTCCATGCTGAAGCTGATATGTGCGCAGGCCGAGCAGCATGGCGTCTGGCTGTGCTTTGTTATGGCCGGGTCCCAGGAATACCCGACCTATGCTTATGGGGGCTCCGGCTCTGTGTTCAACATATCCAGCACCGCTTACGCTCGTTACATCGCTTATGTCCGGGACACAATGATCGCGTTGGAGGGCGAGGATGCCATCGCCATGTACGACGTTTTCAACGAGCCCGACCATGACAACTGCTATACCAACTACTGGTCGACCAACGGTGGCAAGACCGGGTTCAACAACTGGGCCAAGGCTGTGGCCGCGGCCACCGACGGCTATTCCACCCATCCCCGGACCATGGGCATCGCGGGCCTCGGCAAGATGTTCGGCTGGGGGCTCTCCGACTTCAAGCTGGCCACAGGCAACTGCGGATTCGAGATCCTTCATCGTCATTACTATGCTTCCGCCAGCGGTACCAGTAACGAATATCTTTTCAAAGACCCTGAGGCCTGGGCGGACGCTTGCGGCAGACCTCTCTACTGGGGAGAGCTGGGATACAACGGGGTGTACCCCCTGACCCGATGGGCCTTCGGTGAGCAGACCATCTGGACCGCAGGTGGCCAGATGATAGGCACGATGGTTTTGACCGGAACCCCAAGATATCCCTACACCGGAGGATTACTCCCCGACCCCGAGGTCGAGAGAGACCCGCTCCCGGAGATCGAGTTCACCTCTAACCCATTGACCAATGCCACCGTCAATAACACTTATTCCTATCAAGTGAACACATCCGTGGCCTCGACGCTGACCCTCGCTACAGACGCCGACTTTCTCACCATCTCGTCATCGGGCCTGGTCTCTGGCGTCCCCGAAGCCCCTGGTTCCTACAACGTGAGCATATCGGCCTCGGCGTCGGAAGGGAGGGGGGCGTATCAGAACTTCACGCTGATAGTTACCGAACCGCCAGAACCCATAGTGGTGCCGGTGGAGGATGATGAAGAGGTGCCGGAACCTGAGGCCATCGAGAACGAGACCAAGGAGGTCCCGACCAATGACACTGAAGAGGCCTCTTCCAACAACACTGAGGGGACGCAGTCGAACGATACTGAGGAGCGCTCTCAGAACACCACCGATCCGGTGACCAACGATACCGCTCCTCTCATCATCGATCAGAATGGCCATTTTGGAAACGCCACAACGAACAGCACTGTCGATGTGACCTCCGACCGCTCATCATGGACGGAGGTCTTGAACAGGTTGGAGTCCAGGCTCAACTGGCGCTCTCTGCTCTCCCCGGAAACGGAGGCGAACAGCAGCTCCACTGATAACAACATCACGATATCCGGCTCTGCGAACAAGGAGGTCATTAGGGCCGACGAGACGAACATGGTCCTTGCTGTGACTGCGGCCACGGTGGCCATGACCGTCGCCCTTCTGGCAGTATGGAAGTTCCGGTGAGGGCGTTCTCTGCGAGAATGAACGAGCATTAGGCGTTAGAGGGAACGAGATCCCCGACGTCCATCTCCCTTTGGTGCAAAGGACTTATGCTCGATGTCTCATTACAGCGACTAGGAGTCGGTTCATGGTCGCCAGAGATGAAGCCAGGATCAAGGTATGCAAGAACGGCCCCTATCTCGTAACGGGAAAGGTACCTTTGATCGAAGAGACCACGTTAAGGGATGAGGATGGCATGCCCACAGAGTGGTCGAAGACCCGGAATTTTCCTGAGCAGGAGACCTACACCCTCTGTCGCTGTGGAAGCTCAAAGAAGGCCCCATATTGTGATATGACACATCTTGATATTGGGTTCGAGGGTAAGGAGAAGGCTCCCCGCGACAACTATATCGAGCGGTCCCAGCTTCTCTCCGGCCCTGGACTAGACATGAGGGACAGGACCGAGATATGTGCACGCGCTCAGTTCTGCCAGAGGTCAGGCGGAGTATGGAAGTTGGTGCAGGGGTCCTCTGATCCCTCCAAAAAGGACAAGGCCATCGAGATAATCGGACAGTGTTCGGCCGGACGTTTGGTAGCATACGAAAAGCAAGGCCCCGTGATCGAACCGCAGCTCGAAAGGATTATCAGCGTGACCCAGGACCCCGGCCGCAGGATAAGCGGCCCCCTGTGGGTGAAGGGCGGTATACCTGTCGAGAGCGCAGACGGTTTCACCTATGAGCGCAGGAACCGGGTGACGTTGTGCCGCTGCGGCCGGTCCAAGATACACCCTTTCTGTGACGGGACCCATCTGGGCGACGGGTTCGACGATGGGACATTACAGACTAAGCACCCGTGATCCAAGGCAAGAGGACCTGGCCCGCTGGCGAATAGAGGCTAAGTCATCTTCGACATCCAAACCAACGTAATGTGGTCATCGAGGTCCCCCACGCCGACTTAGCAAAGCATGTAGAGGATGGATCATGAAACCTCCTGCCCCGACAAGATGAGGTCCACCTTGCCTTTTTTCGTATGTTCTACCTGCTCGTTGCATCTGTTTTATATAAATTTCATCCATCGGCGATGCTGGTCAAATCCTAGAACAACGGTCAAGGTGAGATCATGACTAGCAAAGTTTACTTTCAGAACCTGCGGTCGAGGGGCGATAAGAGCAATAAGATCAATAAGGTCGGGACCTTGTTCGACCAGGCACAGTTCGGGCAGTTCATAGGGGATGGTGATCTGACAGCGATCAAGCTCCATTTCGGGGAGAAGGGCAATGACGGCTACATCAGCCCCGTCCTGGTCCGTTCGATCGTGGACCGTGTCAAGGCCAGGGGGGCCAAGCCTTTCCTGACCGATACCAACACCCTGTACTCCGGCAGCCGCCACAACGCGGTCGATCACCTCATCACGGCCCTGGAACATGGTTTCGATCTAACGGTCACGGGTGCGCCGCTGATGATCGCCGATGGCCTGCGAAGCGATAACGTCAAGGAGGTACAGATCGGTAAGAAGCATTTCTCCTCGGTGAAGCTGGCCAGAGATATTGTGAACGTAGATAGCATGATCGTGATGACCCACTTCAAGGCCCACGAGATGGCCGGCTTCGGCGGGGCCATCAAGAACCTGGCCATGGGCGGAGCGACGACCGTGGGCAAGAAGGAGCAGCACGCCTGCAGCATGGAGGTGAAGCATGACTCCTGCATCGGTTGCGGTTCCTGCGAGGAGGTCTGTCCGGAGGGAGCCATATCCCTGAGCCAAGGCAAGGCTACGGTGGCCGGGGATAGGTGCATCGGCTGCGGGGAGTGCATGACCGTCTGTCAGGAGAACGCCATCGAGCTCGACTGAACCTCTTCTATCGTCCCTTTCATGGAGAGGATGACCGAGTACGCCTATGGCGTGGCCAAGGTGCACGAGGGGCGCGTTGGCTACATCAGTTTCTTGACCAATATAACACCCGATTGTGACTGCTGCCCCTGGAGCGACGCACCCATCGTACCGGACATCGGTTTCCTGGCGTCAACCGACCCCGTGGCCATCGACCAGGCTAGCTATGACCTGGTGAACGCTCAGTTCGGTCTTTCCGCTTCGATGCTGGAGAGCAGCATGGAGGTGGGCATGTACAAGTTTCGCGGCCTCAGGGCCTTCACCGACCCCAGCGTCCAGCTCAGTTACGGGGAGGAGATCGGCCTGGGCAGCCGGAAGTATGAACTGGTGACCCGTTAACCATGATCGATGGTCCAACGGTCAAAACAGTTCCAGAAGGATGAGGAGTGAGGGAACCGCCGGGCGGAAGAGGTCATAGTTCGATCAGCTTTGTCGCCCGCAAGTAGCGTGGATCGGGAGGATGATGGTCACGGTAGAGGAGCGTCCCTGAGTCATGATGACTATAGACGGAGCATGCCATTATAGTTCAAATAAGGACCAAAATTTTCTATTGCGCAGCCTCTGGTCATCAAGCACGAGCTCCCTGATCGCTCCCGGCAGTTGAGCACGTTGCCACTGACATTCTAGGCGGCCAGCCTCACTACGTCCTTCTTCTGGGCTTGCCGCACGAACGGCTCTGATCCCGTAGGCGGATGCACCGAGTTCATGATCGGCCATGTGAGCAACCGCCACGGCGTGACCAGCGGCGCGGGCCGCCTCCCGAGCGGCCCCCGAGGTCTCCCTGGCCGCAGCATGTGCGACAGAGGAGGCCAAGCGGGCCTGCGACATCGTGATCTCACCTCGCGACCAGGCACGCGCCCTTTCTATGGCACGCCGTGGACGGTCGTCATCGGGCTTCTCCCCCTCGAATAGGTGTAGCACGTGCTCAGCACAATCGGCTGCCCAAAGAGCAAGAAGCCGATGATCGGTATCCTGCAATACACCGCCCCGTCGCACGGTAACAAACCTAGGGTCACGATCTCCGACATATCGTATCTGTTCGTCCATCCTGCTTCCCTCAGACCACCATGGACTAGGTGGATGAACTTGGTTAGTGTGAGTCTGGAGTTGGAACCTCCGGAATGACAAGATTTGATAGTGAAAATGAGTGGGCTCAGCCGGATTCGAACCGGCGATCTCCTCCGTGTCAGGGAGACGTCATAGCCACTAGACCATGAGCCCTTATATTGCGGGATTTGTCCATATATCGTCCTGGTCTATATCTTTTTCGCTGTTGGCCAGAGGGGAAAATTGATCTTAATATCACACTGGATATGTTTATTATTCATATTGAGAATAAATTGGGATAATCCTCAAAAGAGCGTAGGATAAGAAATGAACGTAGGGAGCCGAGGTCGCCCTACACCCAACATGTACATCGAAAGTTTACCATCAGAATGGCCCAGTATCGAGAACCGTCAATCGAACAGGTCCTCTCCGTAGACCACAAAGAACATACCCGTGGAAATAAGGATGGCTGCCACTGCCAATGTTAGCATGTTCACCATCAATGAGGTCATGGCGGAGGCATCCAGCACGTACATGCCCTCGCGCGGTATCAGGCTATAGATGGACCATGCTAAAGCTACGCAACCGACCTCGAACACACCCATGCCCAATACTTTGGCCATCGGCACGTCTTGCATCATTAGCTGCACCTCTGTCCGTAATAGCTAGGGCTATCTGGAATCAACGTCTGCCCGACCGTCCCCCCCTTAGGTATCATGGTCGAGCAGCGAATTTTGTTCGCTCTCATCTAATTCTCGTTTTCATTGTGAGGATGATATATTTATAGGATGTACCCCGGACCTATCCTCTTCGGGAGAAAAATGATGATGTTTTCAACATCGATGCACGCCTTGAGGACAACGGTGATCTCCGATGATAGAGCTTACTAATTCCATCAGGACCAGTACCCTACGTCCTCGAAGGTGAGCTCCACCTTACCGCAGGACGGACAAACATGGCGGCCAGTCAGGATGTTGGAGGAGGCATCCTCTCCCACGGGCTCCGCCGTGGTTCGGTCAGGATAGTATTTCTGCGAGAAATCCTGAGAGCCGTAGAACACCATCACCGAACGACACCTCCGGCATGTCTGTGGGGGGTGTCGCTGGTCCTTGAGGCCGAAGCTTTGGCACTTCGGGCATATTGCTGGCCACATATAGTGATCCCCTGCGCCCTGGAAACCGAAGCCTGTGTATAGGTCCTCGGACCGAAAGCCACAGGCCTTGCATTGAGCCCTCAATTTGGTCCCCATCGTCCCATCCATTTGGTCATCGTGATATGACAATATAAACCACTACCTCAGGAGGCACAGGCGATTTTATGAAAATGTATTAATCCCACCCCCGTATTGAGGTGGGAATCAGATGCCAGAGATCTTGCTCTTTACTAAGCCTGGATGTCAGAAATGCGACTACATCAAGGACAGAATTCCATCCGCTCTCGACGTCAGCCTGGTGGACACCTCCACTCCTGAGGGCCTCGCTGAAGCTGCATATTATGAGATCTTGGGCAAGCACACTCCTATACTGGTCGTCGATGATGAGGTCACCGAAGGGGCCATAGCTATAATGGCCCGCCTCAATCAGCTGTCCGAGAACGGAAAGAAGGTCTAGACCAACATACCAATATGATCTGCCTGGGGATCGAGGGTACGGCCCACACCTGTGGGGTGGGGATCGTGGACGAGAACGCCAATATCCTGGCGAACGAGCTCGACATGTACCGTCCTGAGAAGGGTGGCATCCACCCTCGGGAGGCGGCCAACCACCATTCTGATGTTGCTGTAACCTTGATACACAAGGCCGTGGGAAGTGCGAACATCTCGCTCCGTGATGTGGACGTGGTGTGCTTCTCCCAGGGTCCGGGTTTGGGGCCGTGCCTTCGCACCGTGGCCACAGCCGCGCGGGCCCTGGCCATATCACTCCACCGCCCCATAGTCGGGGTGAACCATTGCATCGCCCACCTGGAGGTGGGCGTCGCCAAGACCGATTGCACCGATCCCGTCCTATTATACGCCTCCGGCGGCAACACTCAGGTGATATCGTTCACCAACGGTCGCTTCCGCATCTTCGGGGAGACCCTGGACATCGGGATCGGGAACATGTTCGACAAGCTGGGACGGGAGCTGGGCCTGGGTTACTATGCGGGACCGAAGATCGAGAAGCTGGCCTTGGAGGGCGATAAGCTGCTGGACCTCCCGTACTCGGTGAAGGGCATGGACCTCGCCTTCTCAGGGATCATGACCGCGGCCATGGCCCACCGCGCCAAGGGCGAGAGGCTGGAGGACATATGCTTCTCCGTGCAGGAGACCTGCTTCGCCATGCTGTCGGAGGTCACCGAAAGAGCCATGGCGCACATCGAGAAGAGCGAAGTGCTCCTCGGGGGCGGCGTGGTGCAGAACAAGCGTCTCCGAGCTATGGTGGCCCAGATGGCACACGACCGGGGCGGGGAGATGTACGTGCCCGAGCCCAAGCTGTGCATCGACAACGGCGCCATGATCGCCTGGACCGGCATGCTCATGCATAAGGCAGGCGTCCGCATGAATGTAGAGGACACCAAGGTGGACCAGCGCTTCCGTACCGATGAAGTGGAAGTTACCTGGCGCTGATCACGCGGCGTCCTTTTTCTGGGCCTTCTGCTCCCCCACCATCTTGTCGACGAGTTCCAGGAACTCCTTTTCCCGGCCGCGAGGCACGGTCGCGCCTGAAGCGATGCGGTGCCCACCCCCCACTCCCCCTACCTTCTGGGAGCTTTCCCGAAGTGCCGCTGCCAGGTCCACTCCCTGGTCCAGCAGCTCGAACGTTCCCCGGGAGGATACCTTGATCTCCGTCCCTGTGTCCGCCAGCGCGAGCGTGGGCTTGTCGCGGTCCCCGAAATACTGCATGGTCACACCGCTGAGTATGCCTGATAGGCCGAGGTTCTCGTTCACAAAGTATTGGATGTTCTCACCTTTGGTGATGCCCTTCCCGATCACCCGCAGGAGGGACGCCTGCACCTCGTCCACGTACTCTTGTCTCAATGCTTGAGCATGCTTCATGGCCTCCTCGTCCCCCAGGGCCAAGGCTAGTCCCACGCCCTCATTGTTGGAGCGGCCGCAAGCGTTGAGCAGACCAGCGAAGGCATCCGCGCTCATGTCCCAGCGGGGAAAATGATAGCGCTCGTGTACCACCTCATCAAGAGTGATGACAGGTGTCCCCTGTGCTGTGAGCTTCAATGCTAGCAAGGAAGAGAGCTTCATGCGCTGGGCCTCCTCGATCTCCTCTGCTCTCGCCCCCACGGGTATTCCAGCCTCCTCCAGGAGGACCTTGGCACCCTCCGGCGAGCCGGAAACGCCGATGACGTAGGGATCGGTGGACCCCACTAAGCCGGACAGCAGCTCGCCCTCGGGTAGCATCGAACCTGGTCGGACCTCCACCACGTTCCGTTTTAAACCCTCCTCGAACAGCCACTGGTTCAGGCCTGATAGGCCCCGGATGGCCTGGCGGTCCCCGGCTATGCCGGCGAAGGCGATTCCCAGGAGGTCCCAGTTGCGCTCGTCCATCTCTACAGCCAGGAGCATGCATACGGCTGAAGCCGATCCGGAGGTCATTCCGTCGATCCCGACTAGATGGGGGTTGACATGCACCACCTTCTCCGAGTCCCGGGGTGGTGCATGATGGTCGAGAACGATCACCTTGCAGGGCAACCCCTCCAGTGCATCCAGATGCGAGGAGCCCATGTCACTGAGGATTAAAAGGTCGCACCCCTCTGCCATCTCCGAGATAAGGTCCTTGGTGAGGGACTTGGTCATGGTGGTGTGGAAGCGCTTGCCCGCCCTGAGGAGGGCGTTGCATAGCACGCCTGCGGAGGATATGCCGTCCGCATCGTAATGAGAGATGATGCGGACCTCTTGGAAGCGATAAATCTCAGACTTGGCTATAGAAATGCGAGAAAGAAGTTTATCAGGCAACGTGGTGCCTGGTTCCATTCGCCATCACTCAATCAATAGCTCAGCGTTGGCGATAGAGTACTGCCAATCCGCGGGAAGAGTTCCCTCGCGCTTGTAGTACTTCACGATGCGGCGGATCTTGGACTCCACCATTTGGAGGTTCCGCTTATTGGCGACGTCCTTCTTGTTTTCCATAAGGTGGGTCTGAAGGTTGATGGCCTTCCTCATCAGAGCGATCAGGTCGTCGGGGATCGTGGGCTGCAGGTCGTTCTCCTTGAGGATGTCCAGAACAGTCCTTCCAGTGGCCAGCTTTACATCGGGTACGGCGTGCTGGTCACGGAGCAAAAGGCCAATGCGGGCAGCGGGGATGCCGTCCTTGCCCATGGCGATGATCTTTTCCTCTATCTCGTCCTTGTTTAGGGGCACCCATGCAGGGTTCTCGGTGATCAGCGGGCGCTGGGAACCGGACTTGCCCCTTCTCCTGGCGTGCATACGGGCCATAGTGAAGTCTCCAAATGTGAATCGAATGGTGTTTGGGTGGCGAGGATAGAGCCAATTCCCATCCTAGTATTTAATCTTTAACGGCCTCCTTTCTGGCCTGTCAGCGATCGGAAGCATGCTTCTCTTCTCTCGCCCAGGCGATCAAAGGGAGGTACTCCACCAAGGGAAAGGACAGCTTTTCCGGCAGGTCCCGAAACCGTCGCCATGTCATCTCCCCCGCATCGACGCCGGGGCCCATGCGCGCTGCGAAGACCGTAACTTCGGAGGACTCCACCTTGCTGGAGATCTCGACCATCTCGTGCCCTACCTCCTCGCGGAACTCCCTCTTCGCCGCCTCCAGGTCGCTCTCTCCCGCCTCGACCTTACCACCTGGCATCTCCCAGCCATTCCTCTTGGGGTTGAAGACCATGACGAAGTCGTCACCATCGAAGGCGATGCAGTATACGTACCTCATGGGGAACCCACCGCAATCATGGCATGGTCCTTCTCCATAGGATCGAGCCTGACCACCTCCCGAACCTTCAGCCCGGCGCTTTGGAGCTGCCTCTTCGATTCCTCGTAGATGCGATGAGGGTCCTGGGACACGTCCTCGGAACGGGATTTTATCACCAGCAGCCCGCATCGGGCCGAGAACGCCTTGAAGTTCTTGATGAATATCTGTGCCTGCCCCCTCTGGGCGATATCCTGGTAGACGACCTCCACTCCCGCGATCCCGAAGGAGTACTCCTGCGGCTTGGTGGCATCGGCGAGGAACGGGACCATGTTAGGGCGGGACTCGCACACCGGGACCAGGTCGCGAAAGGAGCGCGGGGAGATCTCTACACAGTAGACCGTACCATCGGTCACGATATCGGCGATATGGCTCGCCGTGGTTCCGCTGGCCGCCCCCAGGTACAGGACCGAGGTGGACCGGCGGAAGGGGAAGAACGTGCCCCCTGACCTCACATAGGCGGCCAGCTTGCTGCGCGTGGGCACCCACTCCCGGTACTGGACCTCCTCCGAGATGACCAGGCGCTCCCCGTACACGGCCTTGCCCGGCGCGGAGTTGCGCGTGTACAGCCTTTCCCCATCGGTATAGACGCCCTCGAGATCGGTACCCCTTATCATCAGCCTCAGGCTTCAGGAACGCGCCCTCGATAAATAAATGCGGTGCGGACCCTGCCTCTAGGGAGTCCTATGTATTATTATCGGTCGGTGCGCTTCATACACGGTGCCTGATGCCAAGGACAAGGACCGGAAGATAGAGGAGCTCACTGAGCGCATCGCCAGCCTGGAGTCCTCACTGCGGGAGGTCACGCGACCCTACTCCCAGTTAGTGGAGCAGTTGGGACAGTTCCAGGGTATCGTGCAGAAGTACTTCCGGCTGCTGGACCTGTACCAGAGGCACGGGGTGATCGCAGTGGACGTGATCCTGCCGGAGCTGAAGGACTCTATGTCCCGGGAGATCATGCGCATACTCATGGACCGACCGGGTCTGAACATCTCCCAGATATCCGATGAGCTGAGGAGTCGAACAGGTTCGTCCAGCAGGAGGATCGTGAGGGAGCGCCTGGAGGACATGGTGAGGCAGGACCTGCTGACCGAGGAGAGGGGAAGCAAGGCCAAGACCTTCACGGTTTCGGCGAGAGTGGTCGAAAAGTGGTCAGAAGTGCTCGGATTGAATAAGTGAAGTGAACACTCATAGGACGATGCGAGAACGGCGAGGTCGGTGGCCACGAGCGTTCTCAACGTGACAAGGGGTGAAAGACAATGGCGAACAACGAAATGCCGGATGCAGAGCAGATACGGGACATCATGAAGGTGCTGTCCGAGACCGTACCCGGTCTCCTCGAAGGCCTGGCCAAGATACTGTACGGTGCCAAGGAGAGCGAGGAGTACGGGAAGGCCGTGGCCAATTTCTTCAAGGCTCTGAAGGAATCGGGAATGTCCAACGAGCAGGCGTACCAGCTCACCCGGGACTACATGAGCAACATGTCCCTGGGCAACATCATGAAGGGTGTGGCGCAGAGCGGGGACAGCGAATGGAAGAGGAAGGAGCGGTCACAGGAGGATTGAAGATGGAGCAGCAGGACCGGAGCGCGGTCCTGTACGCCGTGGCGTACGGACCCAGCATCGGCCTCAAGGTGGTCGTATCCTACCTCCGCATGAAGCGGGCGGCCCGTAGGGCGGAGAAGCGCTTCTATCATGAGCTGGTACGCTCTGGCCTACCGGCACCGGAAGCCCGGTCCCTAGCTCTGGAGTACGGCTCTGCGGTCAGCGTCAGGGAGCTTGTCTCCAATCTGGGCGACATGCCCTCCATGGGGCGACAGTAGGATCTGTTCAACGCGAACGGATACTCCCTGACCTTCCAGCGCTGGACGGATGGGCTCCGCTGGACCAGGCCAGTATTTTTCTCGCACTCCGGGGTTACCGGAGGAGTAGGACACCCGTTCACCTTCCAGATGGTCGTAGGTCCCACCTCGCAATAATGTTAAAGGAGGGTGTGCATACCGCAGGCGATGCAGTCCGAGCTGGAAAGGATCGCCATGCTGGTCAGGGAAGAGGTGCAGGCCCTCCCCCGTGATTTCGACCGTGGAAGGGAACTGTATATGGGCGCGGACGGGACGCCCACTGTAAGCATCGACAAGATAGCCGAGGACGTCATCCTCCGTGAGGTCGACGCGCGGGACCTTCCACTTAATGTGCTCAGCGAGGAGGCAGGCTTCGTCGACCGTGGCCATGTGAACACCCTGGTCGTGGACCCTATAGATGGCACCCACAACTCCGTGCACGGTATCCCGCTGTTCAGCGTCTCCCTGGCCGTCGGAAGGAATTCCCTCGACGATATCGAGCACGCCATCCTGCTGGACCTGGTGAACGGGGACCTGTACCGTGCTCAGAGAGGTCATGGGGCCACGCTGAACGGCACTACCCTCCATGTCCGAAGCCTCCCTACACAGGAACCGGCCATGCTTTTCTATCTCGGTCGTTTCGCTCATCCCCGGGCCTTTGAGTTGGTCAAGAGGTCCTCGAGGGTCAGGGCCATGGGGTGCGCTTCATTGGAGATGGCCCTGGTGGCCCAGGGTCGGTTCGATGCATACTATTTCAATACTGAGGTCTATGAGAAAGGTATACGGGTGGTCGACATCGCGGCCAGCGCTCTCATACTGAGGGAAGCGGGTGGCGACATCGTCGACCTGAAGGGTAGACGTCTGGACATGCCCTTCGACCTCTCGGCCAGGAGCAACTTCCTCGCCTACGGGGACCCTAGGGTAAAGGAGCTGATGTTATGAAGCTGGGTATAACGGCGAACGCGGAGATACCTGAGGCCATCAAGATGAGCAGGGAGGTGATGACCAAGCTCGACGGACAGGACGTGGTCCTGGAGTCCGGGATCGCCCGGCTGTTCGGGAGACCGGGGATGCCCATCGAGGACATGGACGTGGACGTCCTGATAACCGTAGGTGGGGACGGCACGATCCTACGCTCCCTGCAGCGGACCAGAGCGCCTATCCTCGGGGTCAACGCAGGCGCCCTGGGATTCCTCACCGAGGTGACCGAACCCTTCCTCGCCGCAGGTATCGATCGCCTTCTTTCTGGGGACTACTTCATAGAGGAACGAATCAAGGTGGCTACCAAGGTGGCCGGGGTCAAGCTGTACGATGCCACCAACGAGTCCGTGGTCCACACCGCCCATGTGGCCAAGATCAGGCATTTCCACGTGTACGTCGACGACCAGCTGGCCATGGACGTCAGGGCCGACGGCATCATCGTATCCACACCCACAGGCTCGACGTGCTACGCCATGTCCGTGGGTGGCCCGGTGATAGACCCCCGCATGGACGCCTTCGTCATCGCCCCTATGGCTCCATTCAAGTTCGCCACCCGGCCCCTGGTGGTGCCCAGCACCTCCCGCGTCCAGCTGGAGCTGTCGCGCCCCAAGCCCTGTCTGTGCGTTATCGACGGGCAGCACGAGCACCCCCTGGAGGGGGACGAACCGACAGAGTTCACCCAGGCCGAGGGCAAGAGCCGCTTCGTCCGCTTCGAACGGGACTTCTACGACCGCCTCCGGGAGAAGCTGGTCTGCTCTCCATGAGCAAGAGGAGGTCGATATGGGGCATCGAGGGGGACGTCCTCGACATGATCAACGAGGCGTCCCGAGAGTCCTTCCCCAATGAGTTCGTGGCCGCTCTAAGGGCGGAGGAGGGCATAATAACCGAGATACTATTGTTCCCTGGAAGCATCTCCAACGAGCATTCCGCGTCCATGCAGCTGCACATGCTGCCTATCGACTTCAGCGTGGTGGGCACGGTCCACTCCCACCCCGGGCCGTCCAACCGCCCCTCGGACGAGGACTTGCACCTGTTCAGTAACTTCGGCAACACCCACATCATCACCTGCCTCCCTTATGACCGGGGGAGCTGGCAGCCCTACGACCGCGCGGGTGCGAAGATCACCTTAGAGATAGTGTAGGCGCCTCACAATATTTTGCTCCCCGGACCCACGTTCCCGCGGGCGATGGCCCCCGGCCCGATGATGGAGTTCTCGAACACGATGGTGCCTGGATCGATCATGGCATTGATGCCGGTCTTGACATCGTCGCCCATGATGACACCCAGCTTTCTCCGGCCGGAGTCGATGAGCTGCCCCTTGAAGGTAACCTTGACGGGCTTGTCGTCGAAGCGCAGGTTGGCCACCTTGGTACCTGCGCCCAGATTGCACCTCTCTCCCAGTATGCTGTCGCCGACATAGTTGTGGTGAGGCACATGGGTCTTGGACATGATGATGGAGTTCTTAACCTCCACCGAGGCGCCCACCTTGACGCCCGGACCAAGGCAGGTGGAGGCGCGAATGTAGCAGTTGGGACCGATGTCGCAGCCTTCGGATATGTACGTGGGTCCCTCAATGTAGGCGCCGCTCCTGATCCGCGCTCCCTGCTCCACTACCACCTCGCCCTGGAGCACCACGCCGGGTTCGACGGTGCCCTCGACCCGCCCCCGGATGCGGGCCATGAGGATCTCGTTCGCCCTCAGGAGGTCCCAGGGAAGGCCCACGTCCATCCACCCATGCTTCAGTTCCTCGATGTGAACGCAGTCACTCTCGGCCAGGGTGTTCAGGGTGTCGGTGATCTCGTACTCGCCCCGTACAGATTTGGGGGTCGCCTTGATGGCGGCGAATATGTCGGGATTGAACACGAAAGCCCCAGCATTGATCATCTTCGTCGGGGGGACCTTGGGCTTCTCGTGGATGCGGACCAGGCGGTCGTCCTTGGCCTCGATGACACCGAAGCGCTCGGGATGCTCCACCGCGACCGTACCCATCACATGAGCCCCTGTTGACGCATGCTTTTCAATCATGCTCTTGATGTCGTCCTGGAAGACGATCACGTCACCATTGATGCAAACGAACGGTTCATCTATTGATCCGTCAGCGCATCCGATAGCGTGCGCGGTGCCCATCCGCTCCCTCTGCTCCAGATATTTGATCCGAAGCCCGAGGCGGGATCCGTCACCGTAGTATTCCTTGATCTTGTTGGCCTTCCAGCCCACTAGGATGTAGATATCCTTGACGTCGAGGGCCGAAAGGGCTTCAAGGACATGGGACATGAACGGCCTGCCCGCCACCAGCAGGAGGGGTTTGGGTGTGTTGGTGGTGAGAGGTCGCAGCCTGGTGCCCTCTCCCGCAGCCAGTACCAGGGCCTTCATCTCAGGCACCTCCCTACCATGTCCGAGGCGATGTTCGAAAGCCTCTCCAGCTCCGCGCGTTCCCGAGCCTCTACGGTCACCCGCAGCTTGGGCTCCGTGCCTGACAAACGCACCAGGAACCACCCATCAGAGTACTCCGCACGGAAGCCGTCCAACGTAAGCACGCGTTCGCAATCCAGTTGTGATGCGGCAGAGGCCAGGCGTTCCTCCACTACCTGCCGATCACGGGCCTCGAACAAGTGGGACGTTCTCTTGGCGGGATAGGAGGGCAGGGCATCGACCACCTCGGATAGCTTCTGTTCCGAGGCCATCTTTGCTAACAGAGCGCCGGCGTACACTCCATCTGGACAGTACGTTTCCTGGGGGAAAATGTAGGTGCCGGACGGCTCCCCTCCGAACTCCAGGGAGTGCTGCTTCAGCGCTTCGGCCACGTACACGTCCCCCACCTTGCACCTCACGACCTTGCCTACCAGGTCGTCCAGGACCATCGAGGCGTCCATGGGCGCGACCACTCCCTTAACCTTGAGGGAGCTGGCGAACAGGGCGATGAGACGGTCACCATCGATGAACCGTCCCCGGTCGTCCACCGCCACCATGCGATCCCCGTCACCATCATGGGCGATTCCCACATCCGCCTTCTTCTTCAGCACCAGCTCCTTCAGGTCCTGCAGCTGGTCCTCGGTGGGTTCGGGGGTCCTCCCTGGGAAGAAGCCGTCGGCCTGACAGTTCAGGGTGGTGAGATGGCAACCAAGAGTTCTAAGAGTCCGGGGACTGACCTCGAAGGTGGCCCCACAACCGCAGTCCAGGACCACCTGGGCGGATGCGGAGCCCAGGGCCTTGGAGATCGCTTCTACGTGCCGCTCCAATGCCCCCTCCAGGTCATATGTCGTACCCACATGCCGCCAGCTCTTTAGCTCGAACGCCTTGTTGATTATCCTGTTCTCCACCTCGGTCATCTGGAGAGTGTCGAAGGCCGAACCGTCCGGATTCCACAGCTTCACACCATTATATTGAGATGGATTATGGGAGGCGGTGACCATGATGCCGCAGTCATACCCCGCGGCCTCCCGGGCCAGTGTGGGGGTGGACACCATTCCGGCATCGTGGACGTTCGACCCCATGGAGGTGGCCCCGGCGATCAGCGCCTGGGACACCATCATGCCGGTGGTCCTCGTGTCCCGACCGATCACGATCTCATGGTTGTTGCTGGCGACCGCCTCGCTGATGCTGATCGCGAGGTCCGGGGTGAAATCCTGACCGATGACCCCTCTTATTCCCGATGATCCGAACAAGGACATGATATCAAGCCGTTCCAGAAGCATACAGAACAGGAATAAAACTATTGATGACCAAATTATCGGTTATAATTTTATAGATAATATGGCCAGGCTTTTTCAACTTTCTACCAAAAAAAGCGTTGATTGCCCCCCTTTCACCAACCTTTTTGGATACTGGCTCGTCAACATTATAGGATAAATATTATATATGCGTCCTAGCCATTACTATCTGGGTCGTATGGCCATCATCGCCCACAACGAACTAGGAGGGAAATCATTGGTCATGGAGCAGATTAACGTCGATAAGGCCAAGGAAATAGCTAAGAAGAAAGGTCTAAAGCCCGGCAGGGTAAAGGGAACGAACGGAATTCAGTTCACCAAGGGATCCAACGACCGCCTGGAGATCATCCCCTGGGATGAGTTCGAGAAGACGCTCAAGTCCAGAGGACTGGGTGTCTTCGAGAGCGGTGGCTGGATGAAGATAATGAAGAAGTGAGCCCCCTTTCTTTCCAAACCATTTTTTCAGTTTTCTTCACTTTGTCCTCATGACCAGCCAGTTCTTTGCCGAGGACTCCTTTCCCTTGAACCTCACCAGAGCATAGGTGCCATTAAGCCTCCTGCCGTTCAGCTTGAAGACTATAGTGTCCTCCCTCCTCTCTAAGAGCTGGAAACCGCCCTTGTCGAATATCTCCACCCTGCCCGCTCCGTACTCGCCCTCTGGTATCTCGCCCTCGAAATCACCATAGGAGACAGGATGGTCCTCGGTCTGAACTGCCAGTCTCTTGACCTTTATCTCCTCCGGCACTCCCTTGGGGACCGCCCAGCTCTTAAGCGTCCCGTCCAGCAGGAGCCGGAGATCGTAATGGTGGCTGGAAGCATGATGATCATGCACTACGAAGAAAGGCTCGTCCGACTCCCCGCCCGACTCTGGTTCAGGGGTACGGGAGAAGTCGCGCTTGTCCTTATACTCCTTCAGCGGAGCGTTCATGATCGTTGTTATGGACCGACAAGGAAATAATCGTTATGCGGCCCCTCGGACCCTGACCTTGAGGCTGCGGTCGAACGCCCTGTGGAATGCCTTCTGGTCATCCTCCAGCCCCCATACCTCCAGAGAGGCGTCGACATCGGAGACGACCTCGAGGACAACCTCGTTCTTGCCCTTCTTCGTGAACCCCACCTTGGACACCAGGCCTGCGTGGCTCCGGTCCAGGGTCTCGGCCAACCGCAGGAACGCGGACATGGTTATGATGTTCTCCTGGGTCCGTCCATCAAGGCCTACCATTCCGGGGTCCTTGCGGCGGGGCGGGCGCTTCCGATGGTACAGTACTAGGTTGGCCATGATGGCGATCTCCCGACCCTCGAAACCTAGCAGGTCTGCGTTCCTCACTATGTAGTAGGAGTGCGAGTGGTGGTTGTCAAAGGAGATGAAGTCCCCCACATCATGTAGGTACGCGGCATACTTCAGGAGCTCCCTTTCCTTAGATCCCAGAGCGTGCAGGCCGATCTCCCTAGCGCTGTCGAAAAGCTCCAAGACCAGCTTCTGGACGGTCTCCGCATGCTGCTCGTCCACATTACACGATCTCCCCAGCTGGAGAACGCTGGTCTCGCGGACCGACATACGCTGGGCGTGCGGGTATCCCTCTATCCCAGAAAGGTAGTCGACCAGCATCCCGTTGAGGACCCCGCGGTCACTGACGTTGAGCTCCTCTATGTGAAGCTCCTCCATGAACGTCTCCAGTATGGCCGCTCCTGCGATTACTATGTCCGCTCGTTCGGGATTGATGCCCGGCACCAGCCTCCGGGAGGCGAGGTCCAGGGACCGCAGCATGGCCGCCAACTTCTTCAGATGGGTGAAGCGTAGCACGTTCGGCCTCCCTCCGTAGGCGCGAGCGGCCATTTCCGCCAGGTTCACAATGGTGCCCGAACTCCCCCAGACCTGGTCGTACTTGACCATGGACGCTGACCTGACCGTGTGGACCATGATCGCTAGGGCATGACGCTTCATCTTATTGTACAGGCCTTCGTCCACAGCCCCCTTGTGCCCGTCAGGGATGAACATCGAGGTCGTCCTGATGGCCCCCAGCCTGAGGCTGTCGAGCATGGAATAGCGCTCCTGGTCGCCGATGATGACCTCAGTGCTTCCGCCCCCGATATCTATGAACAGGGCGTCCCGCGTCCCCAGGTCCACGCATGAGCTAACTCCCAGGTGGATGAGGCGGGCCTCCTCGATCCCTGAGATCACCCCCAGCTCCACTCCTGTTTCCTCTCTCATGCGCTCGACCAATACGTTCTGGTTGGTGGCCTCCCGCGCAGCTGAGGTGGCGATCATGATTATCTCGTCCGCGCCGTATGCCTTGGACAGTTGCACGAACTTCTGACATACCAGGACGGTACGGTCCATGGCCTCCCTGCGGAGGGTGTTGTCCCCGAACTCGCTCTCCCCCAGACGAACCACCTCCTTCTCCTGGCTTATCAAAGTGTATGAGCAATTGGGGTTGAGGCGTACCACCATCATACGTACAGAGTTCGTGCCGAGGTCTATGAACGATACCACGTGGTCGGAGCGGGGGGTCCAGTCGTTCATGCCCACCTCACCTTCCGCCCGAAGGTCGATTCGAACAGGTCGCCCTTCCTGAGGTTCAGCGCCGCTGGGTCGACGGCCCCTGCGGACGGTAGGACCTCCAAGATAACCTCATCAGGAAATATCGTGCATTTCACATCCTTCACTCTGCTGTCATGGAGGTAGTCGAGGCCGTCTGCGATGCGGAGGATGGAGGCGAGAACGAACAGACGGTGGCGACCCTTATCATTTAAGGGTTCGAGCTCGGGATCATCGCTGCGCGGTGAGCGCTTCCGATGGTATCGCGCGAGGCACGCCACGATGTGCCTCTCCTCCTGGCTCAGAGGCAGAAACATCTCCTGGATCATCCGGTAACCGGTGCGGTGATGACCCTTCAGACCTTCGACGGCCCCAACGTCATGCAGCAGGCAACCGACCTCGAGGAGGAACAGGTCCCTGGAACCCAGACCGTGCAGGGGTTTAAGCTGTCGGAAGAGGGAAGATGCCAGGCGGAGGACGCTCTCGGCATGGGGGTGATCTACATTGATCTCCCTCGCGATGCCCCTGATCTTCTCCAGACACCATGCTCTGTCCCCGCCGGGGGCGCACCGTTCACGGTCCAGGTCCCGACCGGACATGCCCCTTCGCAGGGTCTCCCCCACCTCCTCCGGAAGGCCCTTATCGCGTAAGCCCTGGACCGCCGCTTCCACATCGTACTCCACCCTCCTCAGGTCCACGGAGAGATCAACGGTGTTCAATATCGCGTATGAGGCCCGGGGGTCACCGTCGACGGGGCGGCCCACGCTCCCAGGGTTGGCAAAAAGCACGCCGTCCACGCGACGCACGAACGCGCGATGCGAGTGTCCCACCAGTACGATATCGGCCTCGGCGATATGAGCCAGCTCCTTAAGCCGCTCTTCAGGAACGTCCGGGTCCAGGATCTCCCGGGGACCCCCCGGGCTGGCATGGACCAGCAGCAGCCTCTTTCCGCACAGGTCCAGACGCAGCTCCAAGGGCAGGGAGGAGATGAAGTTCAGGCTCTCCTCGGAGAGGTCCTTGACCGCCGCAGCGATGATGGCCTCCTTCACGGAACGGGCCGGCGACTTCTTGGACGAACGGGACCGCTTGAGCACTTTAAGATCGAAGTTACCTGCCACGGAAAGGAAAAGGTCACCGCTGAGGGCTTTCACCACCTCCTCCGGGTAAGCTCCCGAGCCCACCATGTCTCCGAGGTTGATGAACGATCCCACACCCTGCTCGCGGGCATCGTCGAGGACGGCTCTCAAGGCATCCATGTTGCCATGGACGTCGGAGATGATGGCAAGTTTTGCAGGACATCGAGGCCCCACCATGGGGATCCCCGGTGTCTTCTGGGACATGCCCGACCGGAACCTTTCAGGGACGGTCTCGAAGAACCGCCGCTGACGGAGATCTCCCCATTTCTCAGAGAACCTGGCGTAGAGTCTCTCGCGCTCTTGCGAGCGATCTGTCCTGATAGCTTCCAGGCCAGGCATGATGGTGGCAGCGTCGGTGCTTCCAGGGGGCATCAGGTCCTGGGACCAATTGTCAAGGCCATCAAGCCAGACATCACAGTCGTGCATCTCCCCCAGAAGGTCCTGGATGTCCTTAAGGGCCCGGATCTCGCTCTTCAGCTCGTCATCGAACAGGGGCCGGAACGCCTCCAAGGTGTACCGTAGCCTCTTGATGGCGATGCGAAGCTGGTGGTGTTCGGACTTGGCCTGCGGGTCCGCCACGCACCCCTCTAGCCTAATCACCTCGGCCAAGCGGTGAGAGACATGGGCGGACCCCGCAGCATAACTGGGCCGGCCTCGAACGTTCGCCTTAACGACTTCCAGTCGCTCCACCATCCTAGACAGGCGGTCCTCGATGTCCTGCAGTACACCCGAACCGTCCATCTCGTCGAGAGCGGCCACCACGTTTACCTGTTGTTCAATGCGCTGGGCCTGCTTCATCTCCAACAGCAGCGAGATCCCCTTGTCGAGGAGCTCATCGCTCCCTTCCAGCAACCCGCTTAGGTACTCTATCTGGACGTCGGCATCGCGGGCTTCGCCCAGAGCCCTGGTGAGCCCCTTTATATCTCTCCTCCATTGATCGTACTGGCTCTTCTTGAAGCAGGAGCTGAAGATGGGGAGCCCTGAGCGCACCCGGCGTGAGGCCACCCGCATCTGGTGCACTCCCTCGACCTCCATGTTCTTGGCGGCGAGGGACTGGCGCTTCATCTCAGCGACATGCTGCAGCAATAGTGTGGCCCCCAGGAGGCAGAGTCCGGGGTCCTCACCTTTCCCCATGCCACGCTCCCCTATTGACCAACAACCATTCCTGAGAGTCGAACACCTTCTCACCCTCGCGGGGCGAGACCCTCGTCCACTCCCCACTGGGCTGGAGCTCGCGGGCCTTAACGTTGTCGCGAAGATGGGCCTCCAGAATGCACCTCACCAGGACCTTTCGCAGACGCTTCTCCCTTACAGGGAATAATATCTCCACCCTTCGGTTCAGGTTTCGCGGCATCATGTCCGATGAGCCCAGGAGAACCTCGGCGTCGCCGCCGTTCCTGAAGTAGTAGATCCGGGAGTGCTCCAGGAACCTGGATATTATAGAGGTCACCCTGATGTTATCGCTTATCCCGGGCACACCAGGCCGCAGGCTGCACAGCCCCCTGACGTTGAGGTCTATCTTCACCCCTGCCATCGACGCCCTGTACAGAGCCTGGATAATCCCCTTGTCGATGAGCGCGTTGACCTTGAATGCAATGTACCCATCGCCGTGCAGCTGGTGCCTGGCGATTTCCCGATCGATCCGCTCCATGATGCCCTTCCTTATCCCATTGGGCGAGACCAGCATCTTATTGTAATCCTCCCTCTGGCTGTAGCCGGTCAGAGCGTTGAACAGGTCGGCCACGTCCGCTGTTATCTCCGGGTCCGCGGTCAGGTATCCTATGTCACCGTACGTCCGGGCGGTCTTGGAGTTGTAGTTGCCCGAGGACAGATGGCAAATGCGTATGGGCCCGCCTCGACCCCTCTTGACGATGAGGCACATCTTGGCGTGGATCTTGATGTCCACGGGACCGTAGACAACATGCACACCGGCCTGCTCCAGCTGCCTCGCCCAGGATATATTGTTGGTTTCGTCGAACTTCGCCTTGAGTTCCAGGACCGCGGCCACGGCCTTGCCGTTCCTCCGCGCCTCCATCAGCGCCTCCACCAGCGGGGAGTTCTGGTCGATGCGGTAGAAGGTGATCTTAATGGCCATAACGTCTGGGTCCACCGCCGCCTGCTGCAGAAGGCCGACCACCGGCTGGAACGAGTCATAGGGGTGATACAGCACTACATCGCGCTCGGCGACATTGTTGAGGATGGTCTTCTCGTTGGCCAGCAGCTTAGGGGTGAAAGGCAGGAAGGGCGCGTCCTTGAGGTCCGGGCGCTGCACCTCGAGCATCTGCCACAGGTCTACCAGCGCCAGGGGTATGGGCGATCTATAGATGAGCTTGGGGGGAAGCCCCAGCTTGGACGCCAGCAGCTCGGCAACACGCGGAGGCATGTTTGCGTCCACCTCCAGGCGCGAGGAGTCGCCCACCCTGCGCGATTCCACCCCCTCCTCCATGGCCGTCAGGAGGTCATGGGTCTCGTCCAGCTCGATCTCGAACTCCGCGTCACGGGTCACGCGGAAAGGGTACACGGCCTCCACCCTCACCCCGGTGAACAGCATGTCCAGGTTAGAGGCCACCAGGTCCTCTACGAAAACGTACTGAAGCTCTTCCTTGCGGCCCTCACCATCATCTTCAAGCTTTACCAGCCGGGGAAGAAGGCCACCACCCGGGACCTTTACGCGGGCGAACTTCTCGTGCCCCATGGAGTCGCGCACGACCACCGCGAGGTTGATGGCCCCGCCTGATATGAACGGGAACGGATGGTTCAGATCGAAGGCGAGAGGTGTCAGTATGGGGAACAGGTTCTGCTCGAAGTAGGCGCGCAGGGAGGCCCTCCTCTCCGAGGAAAGCTCGCTAATGCGGAGTATGCTTATCCCCGCGGCGCTCAGTTCTGGTAGGAGCTTCTCCTCCCAAACCCGACGGTACTCCTGAAGCAGATAGTCAACACGCTCATTGATGGCATCCATCTGTTCATCGGGGGTCATGCCGTCGGCAGGCGCCTCCAGCGCACCCTTGGCGGACTGGCGGATCAGTCCCGGCACACGGGACATGAAGAACTCATCAAGATTGCTGCCGCAGATGGCGAAGAACTTAGCTCTCTCCAGCAGAGGCTGGGTCATGTCCTCGGCCTCCTCCAGCACCCTGCGGTTGAAGTCGAGCCAACTAAGCTCCCTGTTTATGAACAACCGTGGATCACTAAGGGTATTGATTTCTGTGCTGTCGGCGTTTGGGCCTTTGTTGCTTCCGTATGGGGCTCTTAGCTCCGTCAATCCCTCACCCGATGACACAATATCGAGGGGGGATATAATCGTTCCATTATTTTTCCTGAGATATCTGGCCGGTCTCTAACAGACTTCCGTGAGCACCATTCTGGAGTGGTCACGAATCATAAGATTTATATTCCAAGCCATTATAAGGAGGGCTACAAGCAGGGGTAGCCAAGCTTGGCCAACGGCGTAAGATTCAGGGTCTTATCCTTAGTGGTTCGGGGGTTCAAATCCCTTCCCCTGCACTTCTTTTGAACTATCAAATTACTCATCTGTTTGTCGCTTTAATATTAATTTTATTTATACAAACTACTTCTACCATTTTATCAAGACAGCTTACGAAGGAATAGTCTTTGGAGGCTGGCTCTCACTTCTAAAAAGATGTATTGACTATGAATGAAAATGCTAAGATCGATATACTATTGAGATAAGATTCACGTATAGTCGACCTTGACAACTACCAGAATTGGCTCGTTGATCTCAAGGCTTGAACCCCACCTATCATGCCGCCCATGGGAGCACGGTCGACAGACCTCATGCATTACTAGGGGGGTGTACACATGGTCTCATATACACCCATTATTGCTGGAAATCAATATACCGATAACCGACACTCTGGGTTAGGAGGCCCCATCTGTGGAGATGGACCTGAGGAGGAAGACACATGAACGACCTGGCGCAAACGCACGACATAATGCATCTGACCAACAAGGACATTCCAAAGACGGCCTTCATGCTGTCGTCCTTCGGGGCAATGCTGATCCTCATTGAGGGATTGTTCGCAATTTTCTTCAGATCGATCATATGGGCCATCGCGGTGGACATCTGGGTAGGGATTTGGGTCGTCTGGATAGGAATCATTCTGGTCATGATCGCTGCCATCATCGGCGGTTCGACGACGGCCCTGGTGCTTCGCCCCGGCTTCCATAAGGCTGAAGGGGCCACTATCATGACATTTGGTATCCTCGGCCTGATCTTCGGTGGAGGCTATATCATTGGGTCGATCCTTTGCATCGTCGGCGGGCTCATGGCCATCATGTGGAAGAAGCCAGCGGCCTGATGCCGTCGCGCGATCACGGAAACCTCTTAACTTCTATTTTCAACCATAGGCTAAATATGGGAGTCGGTAGCCTCTCCCTCTTTCGCCGGCTTAGCGAGCTGCGCCACGCCGAGCGTCACCTGTTTGTTGTCCGGACGTTGGTCTTTGGATAAAACGTACCTGGCAATTGAGGTGATGTCTCATTGTACAAGGTGGACGTTAAGTCCATGAGCACGTCCATATCTGGAACGTCCAAAAGCTTCAGGGCCGCGTCCTGAGTCTCACGAAAGATACGTTCCCTATTATATCCTAAGATCCCCTCCGCGCGGTACGGCAACCTGATGGCGTGTCCAAAGAGGTCCTCCGCTGATTTGGGGGTTGGATACAACAATTAAAAAGCGGGAGGACCATGTACTTCAAAGGGTGGATGCACATAAGGAGGACACTCAGGCTTGCATCCTGGATACGAACAGACGACCTGTGTGCAATGACCGCTTACCAAACGATGTCGCGTACATCGGTCGCTTCTTTGAGAGGATAGGGACGAAAGATAACGAGCTCAAGGTGGCCGTGGAGGCCGCTGGGTTCTGCTTCTGGATCTCTGGTTGCATCGTCACAAGGGGAACGAACGCCCTACGCGGAACAACCATCCATCGGTAAGTTTTATGAGAGGTTCGGGCATCAGGCGGGCATGCTCTCTCTGGCCTGGGCCTCCCTCATCTTTGCAGGACTAATGGAACCATGCTGGGTGATCGGTATGAAGATGTCCAAGGGTTTCAGACGCCTCAAGTGGACCTTCACCACGCTGGTCTTCCTGTTAGCCAGTATGTATTTCCTGTCCCTGGCCATCGATCTAGGCCTGCCAGTCGGGACCGCTTATGCGGTCTGGACGGGTATAGGTTCCGCCGGAGCCCTGTTGGCCGGTGCGGTCCTCTTCAAAGAGAAGATCACCCTGATGAGGTCGCTTTTCGTACTGCTCATGGTCATTGGAATAGCCGGAGTACAGCTTACGGCAGGTTGATGACTTGTCCCGAATTGTCTCGGCTAGTAACCTCCCCCCCTTGCTCAGGAACGGTTGGTCCATCCTCCTCGTAGCCGGTGCTTTCGAGCCGCTGTGGCTGATATGTATGAAAATGTCTGAGGGATTCACCCAACCTCTTTGGTCCGCTGCGACCATGGTCCTCCTGTTCATCAGCATGTACCTTCTATCCGTGGCACTGAAAAGTCAGTTGCCCATAGGGGCCGCCTACTCCATCTGGGTGGGCATCGGGGCGATAGGTGCGCTCATTGCTGGAATAATACTGTTCGAGGAATCGTCCGATCCCGTTCGCCTTGGATTCGTGCTGATGATCATCACTGGCGTGGTGGGGGTGCAGATCACCACGAGGAAGGACAATAAAGAATAGTGAGCTGATTCAGGCATGCTTAGGTCTTGAGGCTGTCGGCCGATGATCACTTAATTCCCATAAGGTAGAGCGATCATCAGGCCATATTCAATTGCTCTGTGCGAGAAATATTTCCTCGGAGTGCTGGCACCTACAAAAAATTCAGACAGATCTCAATATCATTTTTGACTATTAGGACGGATAGTTAATAAATGGACTACCGGACTCCCGAGCCCAGGGGAGAACGTTGGTGCAAGGTTCACGGGGACTATCGTCCATCCTTTTCGTGGCCTTCATTCTTTTTATACCGGGCATTGTCCAGGCCAATCCGCTTGGAGAGTCCAGCACTTTGTTAGGGCAAAGCCATTCCTATGCTATCGATAGCGGCTCCTCGGGGATACAATGGAAGAGCGATGACCTTTTCTACGGCACTCCGACCCTGGCCGCCGACGGCACCACATATGTTTTGGTGGCAGAGGTCGATAACAACGATATGAAAAAATCCGTCGCACTACGTGCTTTAGATCCCAGCGGCGGTAAGAAATGGGAAACACCGATCAATGGTGCGAGCACCGATCCAGTGGTGGACAGGGAGGGCAACATCTATCTTGTCCTCCAAGCGTACGACATCTCCAATAAAACCGACTCCAGGTTAGTATCTTTCGATCCCCAGGGGGGGATCAGGTGGATCCTCAACCTATCGGTCCTCATCTCAAGCAGTGAGGCTGCTATGGGGACACCTGTGATACATCCAGATGGGGATGTGCTAGTGCCGCTCTTTAATCCGTATAATTCGATGCAAAGCCTGAGTCAACTTTGGTCCATAGATGATGAGGGAAAACTCCTATGGACCTGCGATATCACGGGCACGATAGACGGCTTGTATGTAGGACCGAGCTCAGACTCTACCATCTACATAACATCGTACAGGGGGGTAGTGCATGGCATCAACCCCAATGGCACATTGGCGTGGAGCGGAAAATACTATCTCAATGAGAGGGCGGTCTTCATCGGCTCCCCATCTGTGGTCGGCCCTGATGGTGCCCTCTACATGCCTGTCGGCCTATTGGATCCTGACACTGAATGGCGCGATTATTCTTTACCCACAGAGATAATGGTCATCGACCCCAGCGGATCTGTATTATTGAGAACCTCCTTGTTCTCCGACTTCGAGATGGTCTCCGACTTCACATTTGGTCTTACCGGAGTCTCAAGCAATGGAACAATCTTGGGTTACAACGGATGGGGATATGGTTATGACCCCTACGCAGTAACCGATCCCTCGGATTATTCCATCCCCTCTAGGGCATTTGCCATCTCCCCGCAGGGAGACATCATTTGGAGCTACGAACTCCCCACTGACGAAGTCTATTACTCTCCACCAATGCTCGCCGAGGCTACCCTGTATCTCTTCACTCAGAACTCAACAGGAGTGGGGAAGATCGTAGCATTGCAGACTAACGATGGAATCCTTCTAGGCACCTATTGGGCACCGAACAAGCTATGGTTGTCAGGGCAAGCTACCGGTTCTAACGACCGCTTCCTCTACCTTGAAGGGACATTCAGGGGTGCGGAGGAAGGCATAATCACCCTCGTCTCTACCATCGGCCTTCCTCAAGCCCCCGTGGAGAGGCCTCTGGACCTCGCCGCCGCTACTCTCGCCTGGGGCTCCATCTTCGGACTCATGGTGGGCGGGGGCTACTACGCCACTCATAAGAAGAGGATTTGAGATCGATCCCTCTCATTGACCGACACGTGTTGTCCTGCCCCTGCCTCCGACCGTGAACTCAGGCACCGCACATTCCGATTGACCGTTCCTCAACATCAGGTGGTGCTTCCATGCTCCTTATCAGGCGCCTTGGGAGCATTCTCATCCGAGTACCCATTGTCGGCATCGATGCGGCTAAGCACTGCCAGGCTAACCACCAGGATGCATGATGCGGCCACGAACACCACTGGATACCCCAGGTATTGGGCGATGAAGCCTCCCATGAGCGCTCCCACCACCGCGGCCACTCCCTGCATGGCGCTGTACAGGCCGCTGGACTCCGCCCGGCAGTTGGGCTTGCAGCAGTTGGAAACGATGTAGTTGTTGGAGACGGAGATAAGAGCCCAGGCGAAGCCGACCATGGCGTGCAGGGCGCAGAACACTGCCACGTAACCGACCATGGGAATATCGACGAGGGTCACAAGGAAGAAGGACGGGAACAGCAGCGTCCGCGCCGTCACTCCCCAGGACTGAACCTTCTTGCCCCCGAACCTGGTCGCCCACTTGCCCACCCGCGTATATGTGAGGGCGGATGCTGTGGAGGAGGCCAGGTAGACGATGAAGACCTCAGTGCTGCTCATCCCCACGTATTGCTTTAGGTAGGTGGGCAAGCCCACGTAGAAGGTCAGGAACCCCATGAACGTCAAAAGAACGTAAACGTAGTACTTCCTCAGGTTCGTCGGGAAGTTCTCTGGGCGCAGGTGCTCGGAGCTCAGCTTGAGGGTGTGTATTACGCGCTGGGGAAGGAATCGCATACGCTCGATGTGGAACATGGGGACGTGGTGCACCCATCCATTGATCTTCGAGCGGTCGATGGTCTCCGACGGCTCAGGGACCCACCTGTAGGCAAGGAACATGGACACCAGCGCCAGACCGGCGGCCAGGAGGAACAGGGCCCTCATCGCCGAGGCCTGGTCCCCATCCGTGAAGGTTCCCAGCCACACGGTCCCCAGCACCAGACCCAGGACCCAGCCTACGCCGCCCACCTTACTGAAGCTGGCAAGCTGCTTGGCCCAATCCTCCTTCCTGAAGGACTCCAGTATGAGCACCGTCCCCACAGGAGAGGCGGCGGTGACCAGCATTCCCATGAGGACGTTGGCTATCACGTACTGGTAGAAGTTGGTGGACAGCCCCATCAGCAGCAGAGAGAGCGCCAGACCGCCGAAGCCGATAAGGACGAAGATCCTCCTCTTTTTCGCGGTGTCGGAGAGGTCCCCCCATATTATATGGGACGGGACCGATGCCAACGAGGTGGCAGCGCTGATAAGTCCCACCTGCGCCACCGAACCCGCCAGTGCCTCCGTCACGAAAAGCGGTATCAGCGTATTGGTGCTGCCGCTGGACATGTTATACGGGAGGAATGAATAGTACCACTTATCACTCCTGCCCTTATCGACCGTCATCCCTGTGCATCCCGGTCAGACATTCTCGGGCTCTTCATGAAGGTTTCCTTCCACACATCAAAAGGAGTAACCACTCATCCCGTGAGGACGGCCAGGAAAAGCATGGCCAGGACGAGCAGGGAGAGGAGGACATAACGGCCCTCGCGGTACACCAGGAAGACGGCGGCGGCGGTGACCACCCTGCTCAGGGGGGTGGCTATCAGGAGCACTATCCCCAGGTCGATTATGGCGATGGGATTGCCCCCCAGGATACCTTCGACTATCTCCCCTAGCGAGAGGTCCATCTCCTCATGGCCGGACGGATCGAGGACGTACATGGTGAGGCCCAGCAGAAGGACCGCTAGGCTGATGATCATCCCATACTTCAACACCGCCCCGATATACCGGTCCAGCCGGGCACGCTCATGCGTGGCCAGGTCTCATCCCCCCACTGTCAGGCCCGATGCCTGCAGGACCATCAGGACCGCTATCGATAGCATTACCACCGCGAAGGCACGGCGTAGGGACGTACCTGCCGTGCGCCGGGAGATTCGCGGCCCCAGGGACGCTCCGGCGAACACCCCTACCGCCACCACCGCCGCCAGGACCGGAGATATGAGACCATTGGCATAAAGCACTGCCGCGCCCGCCAACGCGGTGACACCGATCATGAAGTTGCTGGTGGCCGTCGCTGCCCGCATGGGCACGCCCATCCAGACATTCATGACCGGGACCTTGATGATCCCTCCGCCCACGCCCAGCATCCCCGACATGTTGCCGGCCCCGAAGCTGGCCAGTAGCCCCTTCCCCAGGTTCCTCACCTTGTAGCTAACGCATTCCCCGGTCACTGGGTCCTGGAACGTACAGGAGAGGCTCTCCACGCACTGCTCGGGTTCATCCACGGGCGCCTGAGGGCCCTTGTACATGTAGATCGCAGCGTACACCAGGATGACCGCGAAGGCCGCTGCCAGTATGTGCTGGTCCAGGTACACCGCGAGGAGCGCTCCCACTATAGACCCCAGAGTGGTGGCCGGTTCCAAAACCATGCCCAGGCGCACGTTGACCATGCCCTCGCTGACGTAGCGGGTCGCGGCCCCGGTCGACGCGGCGATGACCCCGATCAGGCTGGCACCGATGACCTCCTTTATGGGAAGACCGAAGACCAGGGTCAGGGCGGGAATGATTATGATGCCCCCGCCCAGGCCGAAGAGGGAACCGACGAGGCCCGCCAGCAGCGATGCTGCCAGGATGCCCAGGGCCATGATCGCGTCCATGCACCAGCGAAGGCCGTCGGTCCCTTATATTCATGGTCCCTAGAAACATCTATAACCGGGGCCTACATCACGCGATTGTGGACGTCATCCTGGTGCGGTACGCGGAGGTAGGGCTGAAGAGCACCGGCGTGCGGCGGTATTTCGAGAGCATCCTGATAGACAACATGCTCACCGCCCTGGCCTCCCATGGTCTGGAGGCATTGGTGACCTCCGAGCAGGGTAGGATATACGTCACCACCGACCGGATCGTGGACGCCCTTCCTATCATCCGAAGGGTGTTCGGCGTGGCCTCGGTATCCCCGGCCCTGGTGGGGGACAGCGCCATGGAGGAGATGCAGCGTCTGGCCGCCGAATACTCCCGGCAGGTGTTGAAGGAGGGCCAATCCTTCGCCGTCAAGGCCCGCAGGGAGGGGAACCACCCCTACAAGAGCATGGACGTGGGGAGGGAGGTCGGTTCTGCCATATTCCTCGCCAACGAGGATAAGGGCGTGAGGGTCGATCTCACCCGGCCTGACGTCACCTTCTACGTGGAGGTAAGGGAGAAGAAGGCGTACCTGTTCAGCGAGTACCTCTCCGGCCCGGGAGGCCTGCCCATGGGCAGCCAAGGAAAGGTAGTGGCCGTGGTAGAGGATGAAAGGGACGCCCTGGCAGCGTGGATGCTGATGAAGCGGGGCTGCCGCGTGATAGTGCACGCTCCCTCCCCGTCCGCGCCCTTTTTCCTGCTCAAGGAATGGGACCCCAAGCTGAAGGTGGTGATAAGCTCCGACCTACCCCGGACGGTGCGGGAGTCCAAGGCCCTGGCGGTGGTCTACGGCTGTACGCTGAAGGAGATGGAGGCCATAAGGGCACTGCCTTCGGAACCCCCCGCCTTCTTCCCCCTCATGGCCATGGAGGAGGATGAGGTCCTCACGCACCTGGAGAAGGTGCGGTCGGGCCCTGGTACTTGAGCCTCCACCACGAATGTTTCTCGATAGGTTGAAATCCGGAGATGTGTTTAGCGCCTGGTCAACCTTGAAGGAACGGCGCTCTCTACGGTCGGTGTCACTGGTGGTGGCCCTGGTAGCAGTGTTATCAACATTAACGATCCCCTTAGGCATGCACCTCTTGGATCAAGGTGAGGACGCTTTTCCTGAGGGGTACCACTTTATCACCCAAAAGGAGGTGGAGAGCCTCAAGGACGTCCTGGGGGTCTACGATCCGAGCGTTGATTATAATGCCGTGATCGGGGGGTACGGGACCGGCTATGCCCCTCCCACGGAGGGGGCCTACGATGCTATGGTAGGAAACCTGGTGGTGAGGGATTTTGCTGCCGGCGGCATCACCGCTGATCCCCGATGGGACCTATCCAGCGACCCATGCTTCCCGGCGGTGGGCGATCAGGGAGCGGTGGGGAGCTGCTCCGCGTGGGCCATGGCCTACTACTGTTACGGATATCTCGAGGCCAAGGACAACGGATGGATCGATGCCAGCGAGGGGAACCCCGAACATCTGATGAGTCCCGCTTGGACCTACAGCAAGGCCAACGGGGGCACGGACCTGGGCTCCTGGATCGGTGACATCGGGCAGGTGCTGTGCACTTGGGGAGGGGCCACATGGAGCGCCATGCCCTATGATGGAGATCGCAGCGTAGCGAACAATTACCTATACTGGGGGTCCGAGGAGGCCTTTCGGGATGCTCCGATGCACCGCGCATCGACCGTCGAGAGCATAGGTTTCGACACCTCCAACTGGAAGGGAACGATCGACCAGATACGCACGGTGGTGAGGTCCGGCACCCCGGTCTGCTTCACCCTTGACGCCAAGGTCCTGGAGGACGAGGGGGCCAACGAGACCGTGGAGGACATGGTGATCACCTCGGAGGAGTACATCTACTCCGAGCTGAACCATGCCCAGACCATCGTGGGCTATGATGATGACATCGAGGTCGAGGGGGAGGTTGGAGCTTTCAAAGTGGTCAACTCCTGGGGCAACTACCTTGACGATGGGTACTACTGGATCACCTATGAGGCCCTCAAGAGGACGGGCGCGGACAACCAGCTCATGTACATGACCGACATCGAGCACTACCAACCTCGACTGCTGGGCGTATGGCATTACTCCTCCTCGCAGCAGCAGAACGGCGGCATAAACATATCTCTTCAAGGAGGTTATAGCTTCGTCGCTCCTTTCTATATCTCCAGCACCAGGAACCTCCCGGACTTCATATGCGCGGACCTGACGGACCTGTGGGGTGAGTTCCAGTCAGGGCTCAACACCTTCGTCCTCACTTCCACCAGCTTCCTCGAGGGCACCTGCTCCTCCTTCCGCACCGAGCTGTACTCGGAGGGCTATGTCCCGGGTAGCCCCAGTCAGGTGAGCGAACCATCCCCGGACGTCCCCGCCTCTCCGATCGAGGGGGTGCGCTCGGTCCTATGGAGCTACTCCATCGTCGGCCTGCCCGCTGCGGCCGATGCTGGGGACCTGTACCTGAGCACAGGCGGCGGCGCCTATTGGGCAGTGACCAACCTGACATCCACCAAGGGCCCGTGGTCCCTCCAGAGCGGGGATGTGGCCCAAGCCTCCACCTCTTGGCTGACCCTGGGGCTCTATGGCTCAGGGAACCTAAGCTTCGATTGGAGGATGGACAGCCAGTACATGTCCGACGTGCTCGTCTTCGAGTCCAACAGCGTGGAGGTGGAGAGGCTGACCGGGGTGACCGATTGGAGGCACGTCGCCTTGGAGATTACGGCTGGGCAGACGGCCCTGCGCTGGTCATTGGAGCGGGGAGGGGACGGGGGCGGTTGCGGTTGGGTGGACAACATAACCTGGTCAGGAACGGGCTCCCAACTGGACAACGTGCCACCGGAGCTAACCATAACTGGCCCGGTGGCAGACAGCTGGATTCCATCTTCCTCGGTGACCGTCACGTGGTCGGCGGTGGACGTTGGCGGTATGTCCCACTTCGAGATAGGGTGGGATGGAGGGCCGCTGCAGAACGTTTCCCTGGAGACATCCGCGAGCACTGACAACCTAGCGGCGGGAGAACATGAGGTTGCCGTTCGGGCATACGACCGCGCCGGGAACATGGTGCAGAGGAACGTGAACTTCAGTGTCGACGTGAGCCGCCCGATCGTAACCCTCTTGCCGCCCCATGGTGCCGTTCTCGGGGAGGAAACGGTCAGCATTGAGGCGCGCATTGTGGAGGTGGGCTCGGGAACGCACAACGACACCATACGTATCGACGGTCGGACGGTCAGGATTTACTCCAATGCGGAGTGGTTCACCTTCTCTACGGCATTGACAGAGGGGATGCACGTGATCAACGTCACCTCCGTGGACGGAGCCGGGAACCGCGCCTACGCTTCCAACGTCATAATCGTGGACAGCACCCCGCCGGAGCTCAGCATCACCGCCCCCGAGGAAGGCTCTGCCCAGCACCAGGGCGATATCTACGTCGCTTGGGAGGTCTCCGACAACGTGAGCGTGATCTCAATGGAAAGGTCCTTCGACGGAGGGCCCTGGGTGAACGTCACGGGTAAGAGCTATGAACTTCTGAACTCGCTGATCGATGGGGAGCACAACCTGACCCTGCGCGCCACTGACCGGTTCGGACATGTCACCACCGTGGTCCGGTATTTCACCATAGACACCACCCTGCCTTACGCTTTCATGCTGGAGAACGAGAACCTGCCCCTAAGCTCCCCCATTTTGGTGAAGTTCTCCAAGGCCATGGACCACAGTTCCCTTAATTGGACCACCACCTTTCCTGCTACTGTCACATGGTCGGGGGATGATCTATTGGTCACTCCCACGGTGAGCTTGCAGGAGGCCACCGAGTACCAGATAAGGCTGAGCGCCAACGATCTCTCCGGCAAAGGTTCCGGCACGATGGTCCTTCCGTTCAGCACCATGGGAATGGGAAGCGTCCACGGGAGGGTGGTGGACCCCTCCGGCAATCCCATCTCAGCTGCTATGGTGACCATCGGCAACGTGAGCGTGACCACGGCCGAGGACGGGACCTTCACCATTGAAGTCATGTCCGGTGTCTACAACTTGACCGTTCATGTGGACGGATCCGAGGATGCGGTGTACCCGGTGGACGTGAAGGCGGGTCAGGACCTCGATGTCGGGGACAAGATCGTCGATCTAAGTTCCAATCAGTTCTCCTGGCTCCCCCCTGCGGTCATCATCGCGGGAGCCATTGCGGCCGTGGGTGTGGTAGCCTACGCCCTGACGCGAAAGAAGGGAAAGACGCTTTGATCGAGGTCAATAATAAAAATATGAAGGGTAAAAGATTGAGAAGAAGGGCCTAGCCCTTACTTTCCGGTGCGGTTGTGAGCCTTTATGGAGGGGCGGACCTTCTCGGCACCCTTACCCTTCCACTTTAGGCCGCGGCCGGCCTTACCAGCGGCGGTCAGGCCACGGAAGACACGCTTCTTCTGCTTGGACGAGCAGATCCAATTGATGGTCTTATCCGCCTTGATGACGGGGTGGTGGGGGTCGACCATTATGATCTCGAACCACTCGTGCTGGCCGTCCATTCCTACCCAGTAGGAGTTGAGGACCTCCATGTTGGGGTACCTCTTGGCGGCACGCTCCTCGGCGATCCTCTGAAGGCTCTTGCCCATAGTGATCTTATTGATACCGCGGCGCTTGGCACGGCGGCCCTTGCGGATCTGGTGGCGCCTTAGGGAGCCCTTGCGGACGCGTCCCCGAACGACGATGATGCCCTGCTTGGCCTTGAAGCCCAGCTTGCGGGCGCGGTCCAACCGGGTGGGGTGGTCCAGCTTGATGAAGTTCTCTTCCCGGCGCCATTCGATGAGCCTCTCCCACTGCAGGTCCTTGACATAGGTGTCAGAGGGGCGGTTCCAGGCCTCGGCGATAAAATGGTACATGTTCTTGCCCTTAACGGTCTTCTTCTCTTCAGCTTCGACCGCGGGCGCTGTCTCCTGATTCGTGGTCATTTGCATCACCATGCCGCGTGAGCGGCGTTTATGGATTCACCCCCTTTAGGGGGGCACATCTCCGACGAGATATGATCTCGTGACTAGGGTCCGACAAAACACCTGTCGTTATTAAACTTATCGGGGACAGCGATTATTGGAGAGGGGACAGGCCCTTATGGTTAATCTGGGGCTACCAAAGCTTCCTCTACGAAGGACAGCTCTCCCTCGAGCTCGCTCAGCAAACCCTCCACGAAGCACTTCACGAAGCCCTCGCGGTGGTTCTCGAGGTAATACCCTCTCTGCTTCAGGGATCTCAGGGCCATAGCCCTTCTCTGGAGCATGTCCAGATCGTACTCGGACTCATCATCCAACATCAGAGGTACGTGCACTTCCAAAGAGAACCTCTTCTCGCCAGCATCTTGATGGATCCCCAGGATAGTGGGTAGACCTGCGAGGAGGAGCTGCATATCGAGCTCATAGACCTTCTGTTTGATCTCTTTCTTCAAGCCCTTAATGTCCATTATCCTGCGCTCTTCGACCTCTTGAAGGAAGCCGTCTGCTCCCCACTCTCCGATGACTTCAAGCTTGCCTATCAATTCGAAACCCGAACGAAAAATTGAGGGCAGGAGTTTAAACGTATCTGCGTGGTTTTCCATCTTGGATATTCAAGTGGGAAAAAGGCCTTTCCGTCGGATGTCTGGCTCTGAGATTATCACATGAAATCCCGTAGATCTAGCTTCTTCTTGGGACGCTTCGCCTCTGGCTCCTTTCTCTTGCGCCCGGGATCGGATCCTCCTGCGAAATTGGTATCAAAAAGGGTAACCTGCTGCGAGCCGGTAAGCAGGTCCTTCTCTCCCCACCCGAAGACCTCCGTCGCCCGCGCCGCGGTCTGCGCTATCCTCTCCGCGTAGTAACGGCAGTCGGGGCGGTGCTCGAACTTCCTTCCGCTCACGTAGGGCTCGACCTCCTGCGGCGTCTTCCGGGAGTCGGTCACGATCCATGACACCTTCATCCCGGGGATGAAATCGTAGCCCAGGGCCATCAGCTTGCGGGCCGCCTGGACGTTGGCCTGGGAGTCGGGGTCCTTGTAGGAGTTGAAGGACTTGCAGGTGCGGGAGATGACCAGGGACTCCACGGGGGCCTTGCAATCCATGGCTAGCTGCACGTTCTCACGGGCTATGCGCACCGCTTCCTCCGTATTTCCGTCCAGTATCTTCTCGAAGACCGTAGTGAGGACAGCACTTTGCAGGTCGAAGGCGTCGGTGCGCCTGGTCTCATACCCGCGGACCAGGAGCTCCTGGTCGGGCCACACCGAACGTCCCACGTAGCGCTTCTTCTTGCCGTGGGAGAACAATGGCTCCAGGACCTTCTGGAACTCCATCTGGGATATCTCCCGGGAGAACCTCTCGGAGATCTCCGTGCCGAACGCCACGGTGCCATCCAGATCGTTGTGGGGGGACTGCACGAAAAGCGAGTCCGTGTTGTGGAGCAGTACCTGACCACAGCTGTCTACAAAGGAATGCGTGCCTTCCACCGAGAGGTCGTACACGTACCCATCGTATTTTTCCTCCACTACACGGCTTCTTAAATTTTTATTATAATTGTTGTGCGTCGTGGTTATGCAGTAAGTGTTCTTGCATTCCCTGAACCTCATTGAGTACTTCTGGTTCAGTTGGTTGAGCAGCAGGCTGATACCGCAGGCCAATTGCAGAGACCTCGTTTCATATTTGAAGAAGGATCCCTTATATTCGTCCGAATAGGGAAGGTTCCTGTTCGTTATCCTGGAACCGTCCCCTTTTATCATTTCATCGAGCAGACCTTTTTTGTATCTGTCTTCAACGTGGAATATGAACTCGGGGAGCTTTTTTCCCTTGCTTTTCTGTCCGCACAGTCCTTTGAAGAACACAGCTGCCATCTGGTTCATCATCTGTAGCTTATGGGTGTGGTCTTCGTACTGGACGGTTACTTTGCCACGGCTATTAGTGTAAGTTAATTTTCTTGTTCCTCGGCTGGATCTGATAATGCTTGCGGTCGTACCTGAGAAGAGCAGGTAGTAGTCCTTCTGTAATTGCTCCAGCCACACTATGTCCGAACTGGATATGCTGGCCCCTTTGCGTGCGGTGGTCTCGATCGTTGAACTACTTCCTTCTGCAATGTATGCTCCAAGGATCCTGCACAACGCCTCAAACTCAGGGGTGCCTATTCCAATGAACCTTCTCAGCTTAACTGGCTCTTTCCTCACGGTCCAGCTGAACCAGACATGGTCATCATCTCTCTTAAGCTCTGACCTCTTTATTGAGCCCTTGTATGTGCTCTCGTACGAGTAGTGCTTGAGAAGCTCATACAGGTCGAGGGTTTCTACTTTCGTGACTGGTGGGATCTTTTCCACCCGTATCATGCTCTTTCCCAGCATGTTCACGGGTTTTGTCTCCACTAGCCTGTCGTCCTGCCAGGTCATGAAGGAATGGTCTTCCGTGGTTACGCTCTCCCCGAACTTCTGGCCGACCCTGAAGATCTTCTTGTCCGTTCTGTGTCTTATGATCTCCTTTATTTCGGACCAAGTGCTCTGCCCCGATGGCAGCATGGAGAGCGCTCTGTACCCTTCGAGCGGTATTACCTCTTTTTCTCCACGAATGATGATATTGTCTTTGTTCTGATCGAACAGCTCCTCGATGTTCTTAACCTGGACCATTCCTTGCGGATCGAGTACGGTCACGAACCTGTCCGCAGTTATGCTATCTCCATAGATGACATTGTGGCCTTCCTCCTCGAGACGGGAGATGAGGGTCTTGACCGTCTCGCGCGCGAAGGCGGTGATGGCGCTCCCGATGTTGCGGTCGGTGAAGCGGTAGAAGGAGGACGCGAAGACGCCGTAGACGGCGTTCATTAGGATCTTAACGGCGTTCTGCAGGCCGTCGTAGTACCTCAGCTCATCAGGGTCGGTGGTGACCTTCATCTTCTTCTTGATGTCATCCCGCTGGGCCATGAGGTCCTTGAGGATCTTGGGCAGCAGGCCCTCCCGCACTTCCTTGGAGAGGAACTTGACCCCCGTCGGTGCCACGATGGTCCCTTCCTCGCTCAAGGTGGTGAAGCAGATGTTCTTGGAAATGATGAGCGACGGGTACATGGACTTGAAGTCCAGGACCACGACCCAGTGGTATAGCCCCGGCTCGATGGTGTGCACGTACCCGCCCTCGATAGCCTCCTCCTCGTCATCGAAGTTGCCCGTGAGAGGGACGCCCACCGGGCCGAACGGTGGAGGGACGCGGTCGGCTTCGCGGATGAGGATGGAGTCGATGAGGGAGGAGTTTCCGGAGGTCTGGACGTCGTCCATGGGAAGCTTGGACACCGCGGCCAGGTCCATGGTCCGGCGCAGGGAGCCCACGTATTCGAGGATGCGCAGAGCCAGCTCGGCATCCTTGAGGCAGTAGCGCATGACCTTGTTGCGGTCGCGCTCCCACTCTTCGTCCATCTTCGACGGCTCCACGTCCAGCTTCTCTTCGCCCAGGGTGAGCTTGGCCACATGGTTGAGCGTCTCTTGCTTAGGACGTAGCTGCATCTTGGCCGCCCACCACGCGTCCACCACAAGTCGCCCTGTGATCCTCCAGCCCCGCAGCCCCACCTTCCTTGGCTCCGACAGGTCCCTGCCCCAGGCGAGCTTCCCGGCCTTGGCCACCTTGGCCCGCTCCATCACCGTGGGGATGTCGTAGTTATCGATGTTGTAGCCCGTTATGACGTCGGGGTCCTCCTCCTGGATGATCCTGGTGAACTCATCGATGATGTTCTTCTCGTCACCGCTGATGGGAGGTCCCCCGCGCAGCTCCCCTCCCTCCCGGATCACATAACATATGGTTAGTATGGTGCCGTCTTTGATGGCGTTCTCCACGTCAAAGGACAGGACCTTGAGGTCGGGGTTGAACGGAGGCAGGTTCTCGAAATGGGGGGCGTTCGTCCCCTCCACCTTTTCCATGTCCACGATGAGGTCGGTTCGCTGCTCACCCACCCCCTCCTTGCCGTACACCCGGATGCAGGCGTTTATGTCGAAGTCATAGAGGAAGCGGTGGTGGAAGGGGATGTCCGCCGCCAGGACATCGAAGTCCCGGCGCAGGCGGGAGCGGAAGTCAGGGACCAGCCAGGGGAAGCGCACGTAGACCTTGGCGGACGGGCGGAGCTTGCCCTTGTAGAATATGGACAGCTCCTCGATCCTGCGCACATCAATGTCCTTGCGCAACTGCTCCAGGACCGCGGGCGTAGGCTCCACCACGTCGAAGTAGGGCTCGAAGCCGGTGTAGCGAACGGTTATGGAGCGCCCATCATCGCAGGTGCCGTACATCTCGATCGACAACTGATCGTTCTCCACCCGGCGGTAGGTGGCAGCGAGGAGGCGGACGTCCCATCGTCCCATGGATATCACTTCCTGGAGATGATGGTGATCACATCGTTGTTCTGTAACAGGTAGTCGTTGCCCACGGTGCGGTGCGTCCTGACGTTGATGGCACGTATGAAGTTGTCCCCCAGATCGGTGTGCACCTTGTATGCCAGGCCCTTGGCGGTGGTGCCTTTGGGCACGAGGAACGCGTCCGGAAGAACCCTCCCGTCGTGATCGGTCAGCCTGCTCTCGTCCTCCACCGGATAGACGACGATGAGGTCTAAGAGTTCGTACGCGGCCTTCTCCAGGCACTGCTGCACACCGGTGCCCTGCAGCCTCTCCACCCCTTCCCTTATCTTCTCTAGGGCCTTGGTCTGCGGTGCGTTGAGCTTCGAGGGGTCCGCGAGATCGAAATGGTCTCCCCCCGGCACGTAGTTGACTAGCTTAGCCTTGGCCGCCCTCTTGAGGGCCAGCTCGGCCTCGGCCATCGTGGGGACGCACAACCCACCCGCAGCCTGGGCGAGACGCTGCAGAGTGGCATCGTCAGCGAGATCGGCCTTGTTAAGGGCGATGATCATAGGCTTGGCATACTTGCGAATGGCATCGGTGAGGCGGTACATCTCCTCCGGCCCCCAGTTCATGGGGTTTTCCGGTAGCTTCGACTCCCGCATCGCTGCCGCCACCTGGGCCTCGGTCACCCCCAGGCCGGTGAGGCGGTCATGCACGATGGGCTCGATGGGCTTGCCCTCCATGTGGGCCTGCCGAGCCGCCTTCTCCCAGCCCTTCTCCAGGATGCCCCTCATCCACAGCGCTATCTCCCTCTCCAAGAAATGGATGTCTTCCACCGGGTCATGGGAGCCCAGGGGCACACTGTTCCCTTCGATGTCGGTGGAGCCGGAGGCATCTATCACATGCACCAGGGCATGCGCCTGCCTCAGGTCGTCCAGGAACTGGTTCCCCAGACCCCGCCCCTTCCACGCGTCCGGAACCAGGCCGGCGACGTCGAGCAGCTCCACAGGTATCATTCTCGTGCCGTTGTCGCACCCCGCGTTGCGGGGAACGCACTGGGTGTTAAAATCGAGATGGGGGCACCTCCCCCGGACGAAGGCCACGCCCTTGTTGGCCTTTATGGTGGTGAACGGGTAACTGGCGATCTCCGCGCTGGCCAAGGTCGCTCCACAGAAGAAGGTGGACTTGCCAACGTTGGGCTTTCCGACGATACCGATCTGCATCTCTCTACCATCCAAATGATATGCCCCCGGGCTAGAAAAACACATTGGTCGAGCGCGGTCTGCTGGTCTGCCAGCAATGCTCTTCGATGGAGATCAGAAACTTAAGGGCGTCCGTGCGAGGAGAGCAGCTCACGGCCGAAGCCCATCTCCGCCCGCTTGGCCACGTGCCAAACCATCGATGGATCCCGGACGGAAAGGTTCTTTCACTTGGAGCCAATCCCGAGATGACCTGAGACCGGCAAACCCTCAGGGCGGGAATGTAGGGGCTGAGAACATCTCCCAGGGCGAGCATATGGTCGTGAGGTGCATCGAGAAGAGCAGGGAGAGCGTCGCTTCCATACTGGAGGTCGAGAGGGATTCCTTCTTGGAGACGCTGCAGAACCGATGGTCGGTCCCCTACCACATACGGCACGGAAGGGTCTTCGGGCTCTTCGTGGACGAGGTCCTGAAGGGCTTCACCATATTCATCCGGTCATGGGACGATCCTGGTACCGCGTACCTGGTGCAGATTGCCGTTCAGAAGGACTACCAAGGAAACGGAGGCGGGACATATCTTCTGCAGGAGTCGCTCAAGACGCTGATCGAGGAAGGCATAACCTCGGTCACCCTGACCGTCGACCCCCGCAACACCCGGGCCCTGCACATATACATGGAGAAGATGGGGTTTCGCATCGCTGAGTACCGTCAGGACGAGTACGGTGAGGGCACAGACAGGTACTACCTCAGGCTGGACTTGGGGGGTTGGTGCGGCCCAGAGACCTTACTCTAAGGACTGCGAGGTGCGTTTCCAGGCATTGGGCTCAGAGGTGGAACCACCTAGCTCTACGGTCCTGCCGTTCTACGGATATCCTGGAGGAAGGAGGCATACTCACTGCCGGAACCGCAGTCATGGGCATTCCGGAGAGGGATCTTCATTCCATTGGGACGGTAGGTATGGAGCACGCCGTTCTCGCTCCTCAGCTCAGGCATGAGGTCGCCGCTCAGCCCCGCCGCGAGTGCGGCCTCATAGGCTACGCGGAACATGCTAAGGCAAGGATCGAAGCATCGTCCGTCCCAGTGACCCCTGGAAGATACGAGGTCATCCACGAGTGCCGATTGCATGGTACGCGCCCTTTGATCTGAGATGACGGTCATGTCTAGATCCGACTCCTTGTTGTGGCCTAGACCATCAGGGGCAGCATCAATATTGGGTCCTTATTCCAAGTACAGTAAGGAGAAACGAGGCCCGCATGCTATACGTGTTCCTGCTGACAACATCGTAGACGTCTTTTGCGGTCCTTGCATACTTGATCGAATTTATGGACGGGACAATGTCGATGGATCGAAGATTCGTCTGCAAACTCCACTGTAAGTATCAGGGGGAAGACCTTGAAACTGGCGGGATCAAGACCATCATCCAACACGCAAAAAAAAGGGAAGGGATTTCGGGGGTCGTTGGTCCTAATCATCAAACACTATTGAAATGGAGGCACCGGTCTGTGTTCGCCGAGAACCTCCTGCCCATCAGGTGGGAGAATAGCAGATCACTTTCGAAGTCAGCCACCCAATCGCTGTCCTTGGGATGGTCGGGATCGTAGAACCTCTCCTCAAACGACCTGGGCTCGCACAGTCTATGATCGGATGCTGCCTCTCTCTGCCTTCCCTTCAGGCCTGACCTGGTAACGCTGTCCTCGACCTTTTTCCTTACATTATCGATCAGAACACCACCTCTCCTCTGTGACCATCACAGGATCCGGAACCCATAGCTTTGACCTAAGGAGACCATTTTCGAGTATGGACTGTATTAATGGATAGTGACCTACCTTGCTCAAATGGGCCAGAAGGGATCAGGATCGCCCTGCAGCTAGCTCACCGATCGTGCTTGAGCTCGCTCACCGCATCGCTGAGCTCGCCGATCTGTTCGGGCGCCAGCGCCTCGATCCTCAGGTCCGCGTAGGGGACACGGGAACGCTGCTCTGCGGTCATCAGTCCTTTCATCCTCAGCACCGTGCCGATCTTCTTGCGCCGCTGCTGGAACAGGACCTCCACCAGGCGGAAGAACAGCCTCTCGTCCTTCACGGGAAAGGGCGCGGGTCGGGGGACAAGCTCCACGAGGGCGGAATCGACCTTGGGGGGCGGCCAGAAGCGGGAGCGCGGCACTTTCTCCAAGACCCTGCACTCTGCCCGATAGTACACGTTGACGGTCAGGCGGGAGTAGTCATCGGTGTCCGGCTTCGCCACCATTCGGTCGGCGAACTCCTTTTGCAGCATAACCACTGCTTTTTGGAATTTATGCTCTAGGACCTTGAAGATGATAGGTGAGGAGATGGAATAAGGAAGGTTGGAGACCATCCTGTCGAACGGGGGGAACGGCACTGTAAGCGCGTCGCCCTCTATAAGCTCGACATTACCGGGAAGCGTAGAACGAAGGTGGTCGGCGAGCCTGCGGTCCATCTCGATGGCGACGACCTTGCCAGCTCTCTCCGCCAGCCGATGCGTCAGGACACCGAGGCCGGGGCCGACCTCCAGCACCGTGTCCTCATCTCCGATCTCGGCGAAGTCTATCTGACGCTCCGCGACCCTTTCATCGATGAGAAAGTTCTGCCCCATCCCCTTGGTCGGGCTCACTCCCAGGCCGGCCAGTTGGTCGATGATGTCACCCGTCCGTATCTGGTTCATGACCATAGCTCCCGAAGCATCCCATCAGCTCCCCGGTCGAAAAGCATCATGTGCGCCACGTATCATCTAGTTAATCCAAACGCAACGATGAGCGATCCATCCCCGGTGATGGTCTGAGGGATATGGACCGTCACCGGGATACGAAGATACGATACTTCTGGGAAGGATCGGACAGTTCGTCCTCGATCCGCTTGGCCAGGAGCTTTTCGGGATGCTTCAGGGCAGGGACCCTCTTTACCAGGTCTTCGTAATCGGTGAACGCCCCTTTCTTGCGCTCCTCTATAACGGCCCACATGGTCTTCTTTCCCAGTCCCGGGATAAGCTCCAGCATGTGGAACCGGGTGGTTATGGCCTGGGCCTCGTTGAAGAACTTTATGAAACGCTCCTGTTGCTGCTTGACTATGTCCTGCAGGACGAAGGGGAGCTCAGCCTGGGCAGCTGCGGTCAGCTCCTCGTAGCCGACCCTCCTCTTGACATGCACGATTATGTCGCGTAGGGAAGGATCCTTGCCGATATAGACCCGGTCACCAATAACGACGACCGCCTCAACCTTGGGAACGAGCTCGAAAAGTTTGAACTCGACCTCTCCGATGGCATAGGCTAGGGGCTCCCTCCTGAAACTCTTGTCAGTAGGTATTCCCTGAGGTAAATAATCCAATATGAGCGCGTAATCCTCCATTTTAATCTCCGCCTCAGCGTTGAGAGCTCAAAGATACTTCTGTACCGTAGATAGTATCTGCTCTATATTCTTCTTCTCTAGCACCATTCTCTCTTTGGTGAACAGGACGCGGACATCCTCGCTGTGCGTGGGTAGGAGATCGGCGATCTTGGTGCATAGTGCTTCGGAAATGAAACCCAGCTGGGAAAGCTCCGCTCTCAGGGCCTCGGCCTTTTCCAGGGTGAGCTTGGCGACCTTCTGAGAATGTTCGAAGGAAAGCTTCTGGTCCGGATTCAGCTCCCTGATCTGGCTGGCGTTCTCCAGAAGCTGCTTGACCTCTGCCAAGGTCACGTAGCGTTCCTCGGACATGGGCCTGCCTCAGTTGCTCTTCCTCAGGTGCTCAGGCCTGGAGACCACGGTCTTCAGCTTGTCACCATCGTATACATCGACGACAAAAGCGCGACCCTGCTTTCCAGTAACGACTCCGGTCTTCCCCTGGAAGCGCATATGAGGCATTCCATAGTGAACGCCGGGGTCAATGACCACGGAGACCTTCTCACCGACCGCGAACTCGCGGAACTCGTGGGTGATGGGGGTCATCCCCTTGGTGCGGGGGGTCTTGCTAAGTATGTTGCGCGTCTTGCGCTTGAGGCCTCTGGAAGCTTGTACCATTTTCATCCCTCGTTAGTGGTATCGATCACCTGTAATACGTCGAGCGCGGTGACCTCGCACGGCACCCCTAGCGCCGCCGAGATGCTGGGAACGGTACGACCGTTGTCCCCGCTCACGAACTCCTTGACGTACGTCCCGGACTCCGTTCTCAGCTGGAGGACGAGATGGTCCTCGGCGAACTCCGATAGTTGGAGGTCGTGGATCTCCCGTTCTCTGGCAAGGTCCGCCCGACGGTGGGCGACCCTCGTTGGCGTCTGCTGAGTGATACGCGCTTGACTTAACGATTGGACTACCTCATCGACTTGGTCCTTATTAACTTTGCCATGCACCTTGATCTCCGCGAGGTACATCTTATCGGGAGTTGCCGCCTTTATCTGGCGCACCTCCTCGCGGGTGGATCGGCGCAGCCCGGAGAAGTCCGCCTCCCCCGCTCCGTTCTCGTTTGCTAAAAGGGTCAATGCCTCTAGGTCCAAGTGCCTTCTTTTAGGCTCTGAGATCTCCAGGACGAACGGCCTCCCGGTCCCCAGCATACGGGCGTCGATGTCCTCCCGGCCCATCCCGTGGAAGAAGTGGTCCGCCCCCTCCGCCTCCTTCAGCACAACGTTCCCGATTATTTCCTGGACGCTGTTCTGGTACATCTTCCCGGTGTTTCCACAGCGCTTGCAGCCCTTGCCCTGGCATACTCGACAGGGCCATCGGGTCTGCGGGATCTCCCTGGAGTGCTTGCGGTAGCGGCCGTATATGAATATCGGGGCTATGTCCAGATCGACATGCCCGAAGCGGGTGTCGATGACCGCAACCACATCAGGCGAGCGGAAATCGACCTCCTTGCCGGTGCTCCTCTCCACGATCTTGCCTATCTCCCTATTCAGCTCGGCCTTTATGGGCTCCGCCTTCTCGCCCCCGACCTCGGACCACAGGCGCTCTTCACGGTCCTGCACCGCCGGATCGACCCTTGTCCCAATGAGAAAAGTATCGTACTCGATCGTTCCCAGCTTCTCGCTGGCCTCCTGAGCGAACCGCTCCAGGTCCTGGAACACGTCCTCGCAAATCCAGCAAAGAGCGGTCTCGGGCATGGCCTCGTTCCTGGCGGCACGCTCCTGGGCCACGGCCTCTCGCACGCTCCGCCCCCTCTCGAGGTCGGTGGTGCCCGTGTCCACGTGCGCGGACAGGCGCCCCAGACAGTGGTCGCAGAGGTACTGGAACTTCAAGGCCTTGTCGGCCCGGTCTATGATGTCGTTCATGGGATCACGCAGCGATACGGTTCCTGGTCCCGTCCTCGCCAACGGCCCAACGGAGATAGGGTATTTCTCCCTTCTCCCTCAGATGAACCCCATCTCCGCGACGCGCAGGGTCGCTCTTGACCTTTCCAGGTAGCGGTACACCGTGGCGTGCTCGCTTCCCCGCAGGATCATCTCCACCGCGGTCTTGGCGATCGGCAGCTGTATGGAATTACCGACGAGGGACACGGTGCTTCCGTAGATGGACATGTTGGCGCCCGTAAGGTCCTCGATGATGCGTCGGGTCTTGCCGTTGGAGCCGATCAACCGGGCGCGAACGCGTGCCAGCTGGTCCCCCTTCTTGCCGACGAAGTCACCCAGCTCGATTACTTCCAGGTATTCGTCCTCGTCCAGCAGGCGGAACGCGCGGTGAGGGGAGAACCCTCTCCCAATGGCCTTCACTAGGTCCATGACCTTCAGCGCCGCCAGGGGGTCCTCGGGGTTGTCCTCGATGTCGACCTCTCCCTCGGTATCTATCCTCATCTTGACCCCGGTCCGCTTTTCGATGAACTCCTTGGTCTCTCCATCGGTGCCTATGAGGGCACCGACCCGCTCCTTCGGTATGCGTACCAGTCTCATTTGGATACCTCTGTAATGGTCCGGAGGGCCTCGTCCCTGCTCAATATATTGACCTCAAGCCCCCTAAAATACCTGTTCACGTTCTCGATGTCCCGGAGGAGGAAATCTTTGGCGTTCACGTGTTCGGTGAGCACAGCCTGCCCCACGTCTATTATCACTGGTTTCTTCCTGTAATAGAGGATGTTGTACTCGCTCAGATCGGCATGCACCAGCTTCGCCTCCTGGTAGGCGAGGCGCATGTACTCGATGAGCGTGGAATAAACCTCCTCGGGATCGTCCAGCGTGACCTGCCTGAGCAGGGGTGCCGGACCTGCCTTGTTGCCGATGTATTGCATCACCAGCATGTTGCGGTAGTATCGGATGGGCGTTGGGACCTTGACCCCGGCGTCCTTCAGCCGCTGGAGGTTCCGAAACTCCTTGCTCGCCCATGCGTAGACGATCTTCCGCCGTGAACCGCTGAGGCCCTTGAACCGCTTGTCTCCCTCAATGTACTTGGCGATTCGGTTGAAGGTGGCATTGGACGTTCGGTAGACCTTGAGGGCGAAGAGCTTGCCATCGGCGTCCGCGGCCGCGAAGACATTGCCCTCCTTTCCGGTGGACACGGGGTACTGGATGGTATCGATGTAACCATCGGTCATCAGCTTATAGATCCCCAAGATGGTGTCGCGGTCGAACACCTCGTCCAGGGTCTTACGCTCATCACCGGTGCGGCTGTTCTCCCGCAGGGCCATGATCTTGTGCTCGAGCGCCTCATAGGCATCCTTCTGGACCATGGCCGATACCGCCTTAGAATACGTCCAGGTTCTTGGGGATGGCCTTGCGGCGATGCAGGTAGCTGGCCTGCGTCTTGGTGTAGCGGTACATGATGTCCGCCTTATCCCCCTGGAACTCCCAGGGCTTGACGATGAGGAGGTCACCCTCACGGATCCACATGCGCTTGCGTATCTTCCCAGGTATGCGTCCCATGCGTGCAGTGCCGTCCTCGCACATCACCTTGATGCGGGAGGCGCCTAACAACTGGTCGGCGACGCCGAACATCTCTCCCTCCTTGCGGTTAGGGAACGGACATCGCGTTATCTCCTCGTTCGTCTCTTCGGAATCAAATTGGGTCAAATGAGGCCTCCGGTGAATATGTGATTTGAAATCGCTTTATATGTCGCGACCTGCTTTGACATATTCGCCCCCCTTATATAGACATTGTCGCCACAGAACCTCCTGTACAAAGGTGGGACGGATGACGACGATCTTTTTTCTTTTTTCTCGTGAGGAAGAAAAGCACTTTCGACTACCCCCCAGAAAGCTGCAAGGAGAGAGATTATTTGATATATCCTTGACGGACCAACACGACTCGTCAGCACTACTACTAAACCTAAGCAGCACAGCCTATAGCCAGGGCGCTCACTTCCTGACCACGCGGTCGAAGAATATGTTCTTCCCGGTCGCCGAGAGGGGTATGCCATGACAGACGTTCGCCTTTGTCAGACCTAGCCTGCGTGCGGACACCCCGATGCGGTACATGATCCTGTTGTCCACGTTGAGCTCGGAGGCCACCTTGGCCGCCGATCCCAGAGCGATGCCCAGGTCCAGAAGGCGCAGGGCGCAATTGGGTCCGTTAAAATCATTATCGACGGTGCGCTCGTTGAACTCCTTGCAGCCCGGGAACCCGCAGGCCCCGCAGTCCAGGCCCGCCCCGGGATGGGGCATGAGGCTGATCAGGACCACCGCGGAACTGTCCAGGACGTTCTGGCCGTCCCGTGTCCAGTTGGGCGAGGAACGTTCTTGGGCTAGTGCGATCATGTCATCGCCCAGGGCTATCCTTTCATCATCATCCAGGACTCGCGCCTCGATAAAGTCCTGACCCGCAGCCTTGGGGGCGGTGCGGGCTGCCAACTCCATCAATCCTCCGACCATTCTCACGGTTTCCGTTAGGGCCATGGAACCCAGATATCCTTATCACGATATATGGCTCCGGTCCATCGTCCTGGATGATATAATAACAATTTATAATAATCACCAAGATATGATTAAATCCTAATTCATATGGTTCCAGCGCAATGGAGGACGTAGCGTTCCTAATAGTCATTGCGGTGCTCCTGACCGTCATTTCGACCGGTCTGGCAGTGATGGCGTGGAGACGAAGCCGACGTGACTTCCGAAGGCCCTTCGCCCTTCTTATGATGGCCGAGACCATAATCGTCTGGGCCTACCTCCTGGACGCCTCCTCTCCGGATCTCTCCACCAAGCTGTGGTGGAACAACATAGAGTACATTGGATATCTGGCCTCCTTGCCGTTGTTCTTCGTTTTCACTTTCCAATTCTCCACGAAGTTGAAGTTGGATCGTAGGCTGCTGGTTGCAATAAGCGTTCCCGCGGTGATCTTCTACCTAGCGTTGATCACCAATCCCTACCATCACCTGTTCTACGTCAGCACCCAGATCTCCGATGACTTCTACCGCTCCTTCGATGCTGTTTACGGCCCCTTCTTCCTTGCCTATGTGGTCTATGCCGTAACTCTCCTGACATCGGGAATGATAGCTCTGATCTGGCACTACATTCATGTCTCCCGAGCCCATCGCTACCGGGTGGGGATCACCTGCATGGCCTGCGGGTTGCAGGTCATCATCGTGGTGCTGAACTACCAGGACGTCTACGTTCTTCCTGGTTGCCTCCTCGTCTCCCTAGGCTTCCTTGTCAGTAATGTCCTGCTGTTCATCGGGGCTTTTGGTTTCGAGCTGTTCTCCATGATCCCCTATGCGTTGGACAAAGCAGTGAGCACGATGAAGGGCATGATCATGATCCTTGACGATAAGAACGTCATCATGTTCCACAACCCATCCGTGGAGACCCTGGTGGAGGACGGGCGTCCCGTCGATGATGAAAGATTAGATGCGGTGTTCCCACGGTTCCCGATGGAGCGGCTGAACAGCGCCTCCGAGCCTGTCCTCAACGAGGGCGGGGTGCACGAGCTGCTACCGGACCGTTTCTTCGTCATCAGGATATTCTCCGTCAGGGATCATGACGGTATCGTGGTGGGCCGAAACATCACCTTGAGAGAGGTCACCCCGCAGGTGCGGGCGGAGGAGGAGGCTCGGAATGCGAATGATATGCTCGAACTCATGAACAGCATAACGCGTCATGATGTCCTCAACCAGCTGACCATCCTCGAGGGCCATGCTTCCCTGGCGGACCTGAAGGTCGATGCTCCGGATGTAAAGAGGCACCTCGCTTCCATCTCTCAGGCCGCCCAGGTGATCAAGGGACAGCTTACGTTCGCCAAGGACTATCAGGAGATGGGTCAGCGCGCTCCCGAGTGGCAGGACTTGGGCAAGGTGTTACAAAGGATCGAGGGGACCGTCAACCTCAAAGGGGCCCGTATGGTCCAGGACGTCAACGGTCTTGAGATGTTGGCCGATGCTCTGCTGGAGAAGGTGCTCTACAATCTCGTGGACAACTCCATGGCACACGGCGGGACGGTGTCACGGATCACCATCACCTCGAAGGAAAGAGAGGGAGGTCTGGACGTCATATATTGTGATGACGGGGAGGGCATACCCGAGGCCTTCAGGCAGAACCTTTTCACCAAAGGCTGTGGAAGAAGGACTGGCCTGGGGCTGTACCTCTCCAAGGCGATCCTAAAACATAGCGGCATGACCATCGCCGAGATGGGTGAACCGGGCAAGGGGGTCACCTTCATCATCGGGGTGCCGACCGGTAAATATCGTCTCACAACGAGGATAAATGGACCTGTCAAGGTCCCGTCCAGTGCGAACTTGAATACGGCGACCGCTCCTTCTGGTGCGAGGCCATAATTTGAGCGAGAGGAAGAGACCGGTCTAGCTCTTCTGCCATAGGGTCTTCCCAAATCGGACAAGCTCGTCCTTTCCCAACAAGGATTAAGTATAACTTCTCTTATCGAACTGCCACTCGCTCCCGTAGTGTAGTCCGGTCAATCATTCGGGCCTTTCGAGTCCGACACCCGGGTTCAAATCCCGGCGGGAGCACTCAACCTTTATCCAATCTACTGTTCTTCAAGGTGAATCTGGCGTTATTTGGCAAAATATGATCTGGACGGCTAAACACCTTTCTTTTGATCCAATTGAGCCTTTCGCATCGCCAGTTGAATGTTGGCCTCAATGAAGGACCAGGTCCACATGAAGGAGTCGAACGGTCGGCGGCTCATGGGATTTTTGTGTACTGCCGATGCTCTTCGCCAGATCCGAGCTCATGAACGCCTCAGCACTCCCAATGGAATCGAAGATATGGATGCCACCAAAATGACCGGTCGCTTCGTCATGGATGTAATACTTCTGCACTAGGCCAGGCACGGCACGATAAAGGTCCGCTCTTGCCTCGAAGTTACTTATGACCTTATCCTTGGGCAGGTCGCTTTTAAACAGGATGAGAACCACTTCCATGGAATAACCTTCAATGACAATGAAATTGAGAGATAATAAGCCTTTAATGCATATTTTTCATCCTCACCGACATATCATAGATCATATCACTTTTTCGTGATCCTAACGCCTGACGGTATGACGGGAGTTGGCGAATATCCTGGACATCTTACTCCCTTGGCATGAATAAGATAGAATGGAGAACATAATTGTCATTCAGTGGAACGTCCTCCCCGACCAAGAGGCAGGATCGGGGGAATTGATCATGACTCTCTCGAGCGGAAAAAAAAGAGGTTTCTGGAAGCCTCGTTATAAGAGTTTTCACGGCTTTGATATGAGGATCAGGTTGTTGTCTGGATAGGAGATGGAGCACTTCTTGACGGAATCCCCTTTTTCGATATCCAGTGGACTTCTTTCATTAAAGGAGACAGGCTTCTTATCGCAATTACTGCCTTTTTAGATACATGAAAAATGAGGTGTCCTCAGTTTTCGTAACTTATCCCGACGAGCGAACCGCTCGTGCCATTTCCAGGTCGTTGATAGAGCTACGCCTCGCGGCCTGCTCCAACATCTTCGCCGTAAGCTCCATCTACCGGTGGAAGGGAGAGATCGAGGAGGCCACGGAGTTCGCCTCTATCCTGAAGATCCGTTCCCAGGACTTCTATAATGTGGTAAAGACGATCAAGCAGCTGCATCCCTACGATGTTCCCTGTATAGTCCGATACGATGTCGCTGAGGGTTCGGTGGACTATCTCAGTTGGGTAATCGGATCGACAGGATCTTCCCCGACTGCTGAGCATCCCAGATAAACCCGTATGCTGGGAGTAGGTGATTTAGAGATATCATAGACGTAGGCCTTTTGCTCAGCTCAGCTGATGCTTCCCTGCCTCACTCGACCTTTTCAACGCAGGTCTCCAGTTTGTATCGATCACCACGATCGACACTGACATGGATCATCACGCCTGAGGGGCCTTATTTCGTTATGACAATATTTCGCTGTTTGATTTATAGAAGTGAAAGTATAAAAACATATTAAATAATTTTATTGAGCCAAAGCAGCGACAGGAACGATGATGCGCCCCATCCCACCGATCTCCGCCATCGGCCTTTGCCTGATGTTCATGGTATCGATGCTATCTGCACCGGTAGAGCTATCGATGGCCGGTGATAGCAGTGATGATGTGGAAGGCCCAGGCGGCAACGATATTGTTGAGATCGGCGACCCCTCCGATGATGCCGATCCACTGATCACCGAATCCCACCTTATGACCCAGAGCGAGATGGAGGAGCTGAGGTCCACCATCGGCGTCTATGATGGTAACTCCGCACCCGCGGTGAAGGCCACCGGCCTCAGGAAACCTACATCAGAGGAGTGGGGGGCGATGGTGGGCAATGTTTCCGTTGTTGACCGTGTGACAGCGCCATCTCTCAGTGGATCCTCCAGCGTGGACCTGTCCACATCCGTATATTTCCCGGCGATCGGGGACCAGAGCAGTCTCGGGTCCTGCGGAGCGTGGGCGGAGATCTACTATGCCCTAGGATACCTGACGGCGAAGGCTAACGGCTGGACGAACGCATCGTTCAACTACCCTTCTGAACTGTTAAGCCCATTGTGGACGTACGATCTTCAGAACGGCGGGTCTGACCTGGGCAGTTATCTGGGGGCCAACACTGAGGTGGCGAAGACCATCGGCGTGGCCACACTGGAGACCATGCCCTATCAGACAAACGCCAATGTATGGGGGGGCGAGAAGGCGTGGAGGGAGGCCGCAGCCTATCAGGCCGATTCTTACCACGCCATATCCTACAACGCTCTGACCGAGATCACCACCATCAAGTCGCTATTGTCTTCGGGGACCCCTGTGGTTTTTTCCATCTATGCCAGCGAGTTCTTGTACAATTTCGCTGACTGGAAGGGGAACAGGAACAACATCATCTCCTCCGGCGAGTACTCCGCCCTGGAGCCCAATCACGCCCAGACCATCGTGGGTTACTACGATGGGATGAGCGATAACGGGGAACAGGGCGTTTTCAAGGTCGCCAACTCCTGGGGTTCGGACTGGGGCGAAGAAGGCTTTTACTACATCACCTACGATGCCTTCCTGGAACTGGTCAGCCACGGGGGAGAAGCGGGGTTCGTCACCCTGGAGGAGGACACGCCCTCGGCCCTGGCGGTGTGGCACTACGATGTGGCCCCTGGAAGGGACGCCAGGATCACGATCTCAGCTGTCAGCGTTTCCAGCGGACAAACCCTGGCCATAGTCGAGCCTTATATCTGCGCGTACACAGGGGGCTCCCCGACGATCTATGGGATGCCCTATTTCATGTGCCTGGACATATCCGCGCTCTCAAGCTATCTAGGCCTGTCCACGGTGGATATCGTCCTGGAGATCGGGAGCTCGGTGATCGCCTATTCCTCTGGGGAGAGTCCCACGCTTTCCTCCTTCCGCGTAGAGGAATATGCAAACGGCTACTGTCATGGAAAGGCGAGCACGATCACCGACATGGCCTCCGGGCTTCCCGCGGTCATCCCATGTCGATCGTATTTGTCGCAGAGGCCTCTGAGCGAGATCTCCACGGGCGATGCCCTCGATTGGGACTATCAGGCTCTGAGCTTCGCTGGAAATGCCCAGTGGGTGGCCGTGGATTCGGGCAACGGAAGCTCGTCCTCGCTGCAAAGCGGTGATGTTGGGGACAGGAACGCATCCATGTTCATCGCCTTCGTGGACGGTCCAGGCACCATTTCCTTCGATTGGAAGGTGTCCTCGGAGACAGGCTACGATTTCCTACGCTTCCATGTGGACGGTTCCCCTATCTACGAGATATCAGGGGAGCAAGGTTGGGCGAGGATGGACCTCGTCCTCCCTTCGGGCCTGCACAATCTGACCTGGAGCTACGAGAAGGACGAGTTTGTCAGTGCCGGCGGGGATTGTGGCCGAATCGACAACGTCCAGTGGACCGGATCAGAGGTCATCGCGTACACAGGTTTCGAGGATTCATCATCTGACATTGGATGCTCCGACGAGAACACCGCATCCGGGACCGACACCTGGGGCATCATTGGTAAAATATCGAGCTCCGGGTCGTCCAGCGCCTGGTGCGCGGCCTCGGGGAGCGGTACGAACGGTTATCCGAACGTGATCAACGGATATTACGACACCAACATGGAAAGTTACTTGCTGATGAACCTACCGGACCTAACAGATCATGGTCTGGTCCACCTCACCTTCCATTATTGGGCCTCGACCGGAGGCAGCAGTCTTCCTGACCGACTGTACATTGAGGCGTATAATGTGCAAGGAGGATGGGTACAGATATGGACACAGCCTCTTACATTCTCTGGAGGCTGGGATCACGCTCAGCTCCACTTATCCAACGGGACGACCATGGTCAGGTTCAGCTTCCATAGCGATGCCTTGAACGACGAATATGAGGGCGTCTACCTCGACGACATAGTTCTGACGGTAGCCGATACCACTGTCCCATCCTCATTCGTGGGCCCACTACCGGCCTTCACGTCATCGAACACCACTGCCCTGGCGTGCCATGTGATAGATGGGTCCGCCCAATGGGATGGGAACTTGCAGATCTACTACAGCTTTGGAGGCTCTGGGACCTACACCCTGTATGCGCCCTCAAACAATCCCTCGGGCGTATGGAGCGGCACCAGTGTCATGTTCTATTTCGATGAGGTTGGTGGCCAGCAGGGGGAGTATAGATTCTACTCCGTGGCCACAGACCTCACAGGCAACATGGAGAACGAGCCCCTGTTCTACGACGCCAGTACTATCTACGATCACACCGCCCCCGTCACCGCAGTGTCCACCGATGGAGCCTCACCCCCGCACTGGAACCCCTACAATGTGACGGTGACGTTAACGCTCAGCGACACATCCAGTGGTGTCTCCTCCATTAGGTACAGGATCGACAGCGGCCCATGGACCGAGTACGGCGACAGCTTCATCGTTAGCGGAGATGGCAGCCACACCGTTCAATACTATTCTATCGACGCGGCCGGTAACACCGAGATCATAAGGTCCATCGTGGTCAGGATCGATATGTCCGCCCCCGTGCTGACCATCACCGCGCCCACCAGCAGTGAGTTTGTAGGGAGCAGCGTCCTTACGTGGTTCGCCTCCGACAACTCGGGCATAATGTTGACGGAGGTCAGCTTTGATGGGAGCACCTGGACCAGCGTGTACGGGACAACCTATGAGTTCCAGGCGGGCGACGGTTTCCACACCGCATATGTCAAGGTGACTGATGCGGCCGGACATGCTACTGTAGCCTCGGTATCCTTCATCCAGGACTCCACCGGTCCAGACCTCGTCCTTTTCCCGCCTGTCGATGGCTCGTATCTCAACACCTCCTCGGTCACTATTACCTGGTCGGCCAGCGATGCTCTGTCGCTGATAGGCCACTATGAGGTAAGCATCGACGGCATCACCTGGATCTCCACAACATCGACAAGCCACTTCTTTACAGACCTGGATGACGGATGTTGTACTCTATACGTGCGTGCATACGACGCGGCGGGAAACCTATGTGAGCGCTCCGTGTCCGTCATAATCGACACCGTGGCCCCCACTGCCGAGGTCACACCCACTGGTGATAGCGTCGATATGACCTCGGACATAGTCATCCAGTTCTCCGAGACGATGAGAACTGCTTCTGTGATCATAACAGTAGACGGTGTCCAAACGCCCATATCCTGGAGCGGAAACGAGGCCAGGTGCACACCCCCCTTCTTGGAGAGGGATCGCCACTATTCCGTGGTCGTGCATGGTCAGGACCTCGCCGGCAATGAAGTGGGAACAACATGGATGTTCAGCTCCGTAGGGACCGGGGATATCAGCGGAACGCTGACGAATGAAGAAGGCACTCCCTTAGCCAATGTGATAGTGGAGCTGAGCAGCGGAATGACCACCAGCACAAATGCCTTCGGCCAGTACACCTTCAGTAACATCACGGCTGGCTCCTATACCATAAATGTGGAGCAGGAAGGGTTCGAGCCCCTGACCATGGACGTGAAGGTGGTAGGTGGAGAGGGCACCTCCATGGGCACCTCCAGGTTGTCGGCCGCCGATGATGGGAATGTGGGCAGCAACGCCTTGCTTCTCGCGCTCATCCTTGCCCTGGCAACCACCATCGTTCTCGGAACGGTGATGGTCAAGAGAAGGTACAGATGACGAATGAGGGCCATCGTGACTCCTAGACGGCGCTGTTGGTCAATCCGGTCATATGCGGACATCTTGAGCCAGACAGCGGCATGCCCCGCACCTTCCTCTCTATGAAGATTTGAACCTTTCAGGACTTCGGGCTCAGAGCATTGGCGAGCTCTTTGCACCACGTCATGACCCGCTGGACCTCACCTTCCCGGAGCTGATACCTCTTATCCTTGGTCTCCACGTAAGCGAGCAGCGCTGGGACGACGATGTTCATGCCCATGTCCCTCAGGTGCTTCTCCATGTGCTTGGTGGCGTCTCCGCTCATGAAAGACTTCAGCTGCGTGTCGAAGGTCGCGGCCAAGTTCCCGGAGATGGGATTTCCCTTTAGGCCATCGAGGAAGCCTTTCATCCTTGTCGAGGGCTTCCAGGCCATGGTCGGTGCGCCCAAGATCATGCAGTCATAGTCCTTGAGGTTGGCCTTGGCAACATCCTCCACGTAGTACGAGTCCACGGATACTCCGTTGGCCTTTAGGCAGCTCACTATGGTCTCGGCCACCTTGCCAGTTACCTTTGCCTCCGATACAGTGTCGTAAATGACAACCGCTTTCACATTAACCCCCTCTGCTGAGGGATACACCATTATCATATCATAAAAATGTCCATTGTAATAAACACCCCTTCCTTCATATCGGGTAAAGTACGAGCGCCTGGTCCGCTGTGTACCAGAGCCCTGTTTTTTGTGGATGGAAGGCTTTAACCCAGTAGTAGGAGGGCCCATGACATCATATGTTGGGGGCAGAACTCCTTAATAGAAAAAAGAGGGATGGGATATGCCAAGATACCAGCTTCCAGGCGTTTATGTTCAGGAGATAGCGACCGCAGTGCCCCCCATCTCTCCCTCCCCGACCTCCCGGGCTTTGTTCATTGGCAGGTCCACTATGGGCCCGGCGGGAGTGCCGGTGAAGGTGAGCAATGTGTCCGAATTCCATGCGAACTTCGGGAATGGAGCATTAGGTACGACCTTAGAGGGGGCGGTGGAGTTGTTCTTCGGAAATGACGGCAAAGAGCTGATCGTAGTCCGCGTGTTCAGGCCCGATCCCCAAAGCTCCGATAATCCTAAGGCCGTGATAGATCTGGGCGCTTTCACACTGGAAGCGGCCAGCGAGGGCCTATGGGGGCGAAGCATAATTGTGTCTGTGGATCTCGCGAGAAGTTCCCGCCCCACAAGGAAGCAAGGACTCCGTGAAGGAGAACCGTTCAACCTTGAGGTAATGGTCTCCGGAACGGGGATGAACGTTCCCGCAGAAGTTCACCGCGAGCTAACTATGGGGGATGGTCCCAGACAGGTGGACAAGGTCCTGAAGGAGGGATCCAGGATCGTGCGCTTCAAGGAGCACGGTGAAGAGGTAAGGACCGTATCGGCAGGCAGGTTCCTGGCGGTCGGCGGCAGCGACGGCCTCCCCCTCGATGCGTCCAGCATCATCGGTGCGGACGGAGGAGGGATGAACGCACTGGACCGGACAGATGGCTTTGATATCCTGTACATCCCCCCATACAGGGAGGACCAGATGATGGAGCCCTCTATACTGGCAGCCGCTGCGGACCGTTGCCGGGCGAACAGGGCCATCCTCCTGCTGGACGCACCTCGGGGATGGTCCACCGTCGATGATGCGAGGAATGGCATAGAAGGGATTCGGACGGCATTGGGGGCTGTGGCCAAGGATGCAGCCCTGTATTTCCCTAACCTGATGGTCCCTGATGGCCCTGGACAGACCCGCTCAGCACCCCCTGCAGGAGCGGTGGCCGGTGTGATCGTCCGCAACGATTCCCTAAGAGGAGTGTGGAAGGTTCCCGCAGGGACCGAGGCCGTGATCAAGGGCGCGGGTGAGACCGCTCTTAGGCTGAGCGACGGCGAGTTGAGTTTCTTGAACACGTTGGCGATCAACTGTCTGCGGAAGCTGCCTGGTGGCAGGGTGGTCATCTGGGGCGGTAGGACCCTCGATGGTGCAGACCTCTCCACCTCAGAGTGGAAGTATCTCCCCGTACGTCGACTTTATCTTTTCATAGAGAAGAGCTTGCAAAAGGGCCTGGAGTGGACGATGTTCGAGGCCAACGACCGGCCCCTGTGGTCCAAGGTCCGCGTCTCGGTGGAGGCGTTCCTTCTCGCCCTGTTCCACAAAGGAGCGTTCCCGGGCACCGTACCTCGTGATGCTTTCTTTGTGAGATGCGGCAACGATACCACGTCAGCCGATGAGTTAAGAAATGGCCTGTTGAACCTGCATGTGGGTTTCGCGGCCTTGAAGCCGGCGGAGTTCATCATCCTCAGGCTGCAGCTTAGAGCAAGAACGTAATGTAGCTCAGTAAAAGTCCCGCCTGCAGCATCGTCCTGGCAAGGAAACCATGGATGACTGACCGAAAGATCGTGCGAGAGCAGCGGGGCCGCTCACTCGTCCAGCATGGTGATATCCCCGGGAGACTGCCCCAATTCCCGGGCCTTGAGCACCCGCCTCATGATCTTGCCAGAGCGGGTCTTAGGGAGACTGTCCACGAACTCTAGCTCCCGCGGGTAGGCGTAATACGCAAGCCGGGTCTTCACGAAGACCGTGATCTCCTCCTTCAGCTTCTCCGATGGCGTGAAACCTGGGCGGAGGATGATGAAAGCCTTCACGATCTCGCCGCGCAGCTCGTCCGGTTTTCCGATGACCCCCGACTCCGCCACGGCCGGATGTTCTATCAGGGCCGACTCCACCTCGAACGGTCCCAGCCTCTCGCCGGAGGTCTTGATGACATCGTCCACGCGGCCCAGGAACCAGATGTACCCGTCCTCGTCCCTGTAGGCCTGGTCACCGGAGATGTACCAGCCAGGGATCTCAAAGTACTCCTTGAACTTGGGAGTGTTCCTCCATATGCCCACCATCATCGCCGGCCACCCCGGGCGCAGCGCCAGGAACCCCTCCTGCCGGGGAGGGAGCTCCATTCCGTTCTCGTCCACCACCGCGGCGACCATCCCCGGGATAGGCTTCCCCATGGAGCCAGGTTTTATGGTCATGGATCGGTAGTTGGATATGCATGGCGCCCCGGTCTCCGTCTGCCACCAGTTGTCATGTATCCGCCTTCCCAGAACCTCCAGGCCCCAGCGGATCACCTCAGGGTTAAGGGGCTCCCCTGCTGAACATATATGGCGGAGCGCGGAGAGGTCATAGCCCTTGACCACCTCATTGCCCGCCCTCATGAGCATCCTCAGGGCGGTGGGAGCGGTGAACCACACGCTGACCTTGAACCGTTCTATAAGAGAGTACCATGCCCGGGCATCGAAACGACCCTCGTAAGAGACGATCGTCGTTCCCAGGAACCATGGTCCGAATATGCCTACCGAAGTACCTGTGACCCAGCCAGGATCGGCGGTGCACCAGTATGTATCCTCCTCCTTGAGATCGACCACATAGCGGCAGGTCATGAGCTGCTGGATCATGGCCTTGTGCCCTAGAAGGACCCCTTTAGGCTTTCCGGTGGAGCCGGAGGTGTAGTGGATGATGTAGGGATCGGTAGGCTCCATGTTGACCGCCCGGTAGCTGGGGCTCCCCGACTCCATGAGATCCTCGATGCTGATGGTGTTCTCCCCCAGACCATCGCTGCCCCCCACGATGATGAACATCTCAACATCCACGAGGTCGTCCATTATGGGCTCCAGACGCTTGTACAAGTAGGGGGAGGTAACGATGAAGCGAGCACCACAGTCGAGGGCCCTGTCCTTAACGGCGTCCGGACCCAGCGCTGAGAACAGAGGTCCCGCTATGCCCCCCATCTTGGTTATCCCCAGTACTGAGATGTAAAGTTCCGCAGTACGGTCCAGGAAAACGAAGATGCGGTCGCCCTTGACTGCACCAAGTCTCTCCAGCCCTGAGGCGAAACGGCTCGACATCTCGGCGATGTCCCCGAACGTGAACTTACGTACCTCTCCCCGGGCCTGCATAGCGTACAGCGCGATCTTGTTGCGCCTCCAGTTGCGGGCATGGCGGTCGATGGCCTCAGCGGCCACATTGTACGCTCCGCCATTGGACCAGTCGAACTCCCTTTCCACGGACGACCAGTTGAACTCACTGTACGTTCGGTCGTAATCCTCCAGATTCCCGTGGTCCCCCGGGGATATAGTAAGCTCCATTCTCGTCTCACCTGAAAATCGGCGTCATGAAACGGAGATAATGTATATAAAGAGGTTTAAAGAGACCATTCCGAGCGACCTTGCTCGGCCTGCGAATCGTGCGCCCCTCACATGCTCCGCTCCAAGGCCTGGCTGACCCTGGCTGAGAGGTCCGAGCATCCCTTTGCTTCAACACCGTCACTATCATGCACCTTGCCTTTCCGGATGGAGACCTCCCCATCCACCAGCATCCTGATGGACTCCATCAGCAACGGGGCCTCCCTCCTCAGTTCCTCGGCGCGGACCTTCCGGGCCTTTTCATCTGCAGATATGGGAGCGTTCACGATAGATTCCGTCGGGAACGAATCGTAGGCCACGATGGCCCCTCGGTCCAGCTCCGGGCTGCAGACGTGGACCGTTGCCCCATAGCAGGGATCGCGGTTCTCCACAACCTTCCCCACGATCTCCTCCCAAGTACCGGTGTAGGTGTCAGGGAGGGCAGGATGGAGGTTTATAATATCGTATCTTTGACACGTTATCGGATCGATGATGAGCATGTATCCTGCGAGCACCCCGAAGTCCATGGGGTGATCGGCGATGTGCTCCCTCAGACCTTCACCATAAGCATCCCTCCATCTCTCCAGGTCCTTAATCTTCAGGTCCGGCCTGAAGCTGTCTGAAGGGAAGAGGATCACCGGTATCCCTTCCTTTGTGGCCATGTCTATCAGGCACTGGCGATAGGCGTTGCCCTTCACATCGCGGTTGATGAACACGAAGGACACCTTGGCGTCGATATCTCCGCTGTGGATCCAATCCATCAACGTACTGAACAGGTTGAGTGATCCCGGACCTCGGGCGGTGGTGAACCATCCGATGCTCATGGCTCTGTCTCTCATCGTACCGGAAATGCATCGAGGCAATATTAGAAGAGCGGCACACAACATCCTCTGCCTTCGGACAGGGCCTTTCGCTCACTCTTTATCTCTCTCCGGCGTATATCTGCAACCTGATCCTCCATCAACAGGGGAAGGCAGAAGGGCCGGAGGGGAAGCTCAATAATTTCCCTCCGAAGGACCGACCTCGTAACGTTCCCGACAGGGTAAAATCATTTGCTGGGATTATGACGGAAATGTTATTAGGGCATGATCGCCTGGAAGAAAAAAGGTCTCAGATGTCTGAACAGTTCCCTGTCCGGAAGTTTGTCGCACCCGAGATAATCCTTGGAAATGGATCTAGAAATCTTGTAGGGCAATATGCGAAGACCCTACACGGTCGCAACGTGTTCTTGGTCAGCGACCCGGGTGTCATCAAGGCGGGATGGACCGGAGAGGTGCGGGATGAGCTTGAAAGTCAGGGGCTACAACTGGTGCTTTTCGACAGCGTATCGTCCAATCCCCGGACATCGGAGGTGGCCAAGGGCTCTCAGAAGTACCAGGAAAACGAGTGCGACCTTCTGGTGGCCGTGGGGGGAGGAAGCCCCATGGACTGTGCCAAGGCTATAGGTGCGGTGGTGACGAACAGCTGCCACGTACTTGATCTGGAGGGGGTAGACGAGGTCGCCGTGCCCGGACCACCGATGATATGCATACCCACCACGGCTGGCTCCTCCGCCGACGTATCGCAGTTCGCCATAATCTCCGATGAGAACAAGATGCGCAAGTTCAGCATCATCAGCAAAGCCATGGTGCCTGACGTCTCGCTCATCGATCCTGAGGTGACGCTCACCATGTCGCCCAACCTCACCGCTGAGACCGGGATCGACGCCTTGTCCCATGCCTTCGAGTCCTATGTGTCCAATGCCTCCTCGTACATGACGGACATGTACGCCCTGGAGGCCACCAAGATGATCGCCCGATACTTGCCGCTGGCCTACGAAGAACCCGGCGAACTAAGGCATAGGGAGAAGGTGATGCTGGGAAGCATGTACGCTGGTCTGGCCTTCTCCAATGCCAGCCTGGGCTTGGTGCACTCCATGGCCCACAGTCTGGGAGGATACCTCGATTACCCTCATGGAGAGTGCAACGCCAAGCTCCTGGAGGTCGTGGTGGCCTTCAATTATTCTGCGGTCCGCGATAGATACTCCGCGCTGGAAGCGGCAATGGACAGGAAAGGATCAGACGGTACCGGTGGACTGGAGAGCATACTCTCCCGGCTCCGGGAGCTCATCGATAGGTTGGACATAGATACGGGGTTGTCAAAGATGGGCGTCAAGGAGGAGAACATCCCTTACTTGACCGAGAATGCATTCAACGATGCCTGTCATGTCACCAACCCCCGTCCCGTCCACAGGGAGGATATAGCGAGATTGTTCCATGGCGCGCTCTGAGGATGAGATCCGGGCGGAAGCGCTCCGCCAGAAGATCATAGGCCTGGGTGAGACCTCTCACCGCAAGAGCTACTATCCCCAACTGCAGGAGCAGATCGACGAGCTGCACGCTACCCTCAAAGCCCTTCAGGACAGCGAGAACAAGTACCGCACCTTGATCGAGAACGTCAACGTGGGGATCTTTCGGAGCGACATTAAGAACATGGGACGGGTGATCCAGGCCAATCCTGCCTTGTGCAGGATACTTGGTTACGAGAGCGAGGAGACGATACTGGAGGCCGATCCGGACGGGTTCTATCAAGATCCACATGACCGTGATGTCATATTGGCAGAGCTTAAAAGGGGGGGAAGGGTCAAGGACAGGAAGGTCCGCATGAAGATCAGGTCGGGAGGCATTATCCTCGGTTCCATGACCCTGACGGCCCTCTTTGATCACGAGGGCGATATCTCCCTTATAGATGGTGTCATCGAGGACATAACCGAGAAGGAGATGAAGGAGGAAGCGTTGAGGCAGGCCAATAGGAAATGGAACCTCCTCAGCTCCATCACCCGGCACGACATCAATAACCAGGCCATGGTCCTAGATGGATATCTAACCCTGGCCATAGAAAGGACGACCGATGCTGAGGTCCGCAAGCTTCTATCCAAGGCGCGGGGCAGCGTGCAATCCATCGAGAGGCACGTAGCCTTCGCCAAGGACTATCAGGATATTGGCATCAATGCACCGAGGTGGTTCGACCTCCGGGAATCCCTCATTAACTCGCTTATCCCCCTGGATAAGGCATCTCTGAGCGTGAAGGTGGAGGTGGATGACTACATGATCTTCGCTGATTCCATGATCGGGAAGGTCTTCTACAATCTAGCTCAGAACGTGGTCCGCCATAGCAAAGGCTCGGTCCTGGTGGTTAGCACCAAAGAGGAGAACGGCCACTTGGTCCTCTCCTTCCAGGATAACGGGGTCGGCATCAGGGACAAGTCCCGCCTCTTCCTGAGGAGAAACTCCACATCGGGGTTCGGCCTCTTCCTGTCCAAAGAGATATTGTCGATAACTGGTGTGGATATCAGGGAGACGGGGGTATCGGGACAGGGAGCACGGTTCGAGATAATATTCGCAGAGGGTCAGCACAGGTTGCTGGCCGCATCTCAGGATCCCCCCAAACAATGAACTAGGTGCTCCCCTTATCTCTTGGCCGGGTGCATGATGAACGGGTGCAGGATCTTAGATCTTCTGAACCAGAACAGGGATGTGACGATGGCCGCGATCGTGCGTCATGCCGATAGGCCCCCCATCGCTACCGTGACCGAGAGCCTGGGAGTGGGGCTCAATGAGAAGGGACGTGAGAATGCCCGGAGGTTCGGCGAGGGAATAGCTGGAGAACGCCAGGTGCGGTTCTTCCACAGTCCCGCGGTGCGCTGCCGGGAGACCGCAGAGGCCATGTCCGTCGGCCTTGCGGGAAATGGCAACAAGGTCCTCAGCTGCACCGAGACCTGGGACCTGTGCGCCCCCTACCTCTTGGACGATAGGACGTTGGAAGTGGCTGACAGGCTCGGGCACGGCTTCATACGCGCATGGTTCAACGGGGAGATCGACAAGGAGTGGATACTGCCGGCGCCGGACGCATCGGACAAGGTCCTCCACCCCATATTGGAGCGCCTGACCGATCCCTGCGGAACCACACGCCTGGATATCCATGTATCCCATGATTGGGAGCTGATACTCCTCCGCGATACACTGTTCGGAACCCAATACGAGCAGGACGGATGGATAGGATATCTGGACGGTATGGTCTTCATGAAGGACGGGGGCAAGCTCACAGCACTGTGGGGCGAGGCCGAGACCGAGATCGATCTCTAGGGATGCTGGATCCCGTGCTCGGTCTAGAATATGACCCTGAAGCATCAAGGATGTGATGTTCTTGGATGAATGTGAAGGTACCCGGCACCAATGGATATCATTTTTTAGCGCTGCTTCGTAATGGTCCTGATACAGAGGCTTGCGGATGAAGGTCCTTGCCATCATGGGAAGTCCTCGAAGGAACGGAACTGGCACGAAGGTCGTAGAGGAGATCGAGCTGGCGTTAAATCGGATGGGGCCGGTGCAGGTGGAGCGCCTTCACCTTGTGGACGCCGACCTCAAGTCCTGTCGGGGATGCTTCACCTGCATCAGGGCAGGGGAAGGATTGTGCCCCATCAAGGATAACAGGACGATGATCGAAGAGAAGATCGATGGTGCAGACGGCATCATCCTTGTATCCCCGGGCTATGTGCAGAACGTCAGCGCCCTGATGAAGAACTTCATGGATCGCATGGCATACACCAACCACCGCCCCCGGTTCTATGGCAAGAAGGTGATGATAGTGGCGAACGGAGGGGCGGGTCTTAAAAAGACCCTGGATGCCCTGCGCATCGCCTTAGGCGGCCCTGAGGTCGTTAGCGAGCTAGCATATCTGCAGCTCCCGTGGCCCATAAGTCCCCGGGCCCTAGCCAAGAGGAGCGCTCGCCTCCAGCGAGAGGCCGCGAGGTTCTACAGAGTGCTCGAAAAGAAGGTCATGCGCCCCTCGTTCTCGGAATACATGCGCTTCCGTTTCTTCAAGAACGCCAGCTTGGAGACCAAGGAATGGTTGCCAGCAGATTACGAGTTCTACAAGGACAAGGGCGACTTCTATTACGATGTCAAGGTCGGGGCCCGGCTCAAGGTCACCTCGGCCCTGCTGATGTCCATCACCAAGCCCCTGATGAGGGAAATGGCCCCATGGCCGGGGGAAATGCCGTCCGAGGAGGACAAAGGGCTGGGACGATAGTTCTGATGCTCAATAGAACGTACCTTGGTACTGGCCTGTGACCGGGCAGCCCATGCATTTTTTACCCTTGAAGGAGGGGCAGTCTGTGCAGTTGAGGTTGATGCCGCACGGTGGCTTGCTGCTCCTCTCTGGCTTGAGCTTCACAGGTATTATGAAATCCTTCTGGGAGGAGATCACGATATCGAAGTCCACATCCGTGACCGAAGGGTCGGACCGTATGTGGCCGTTCACTATGGACTCCAGAGTGGTCACGCTCTCACTGAAGAAGAACAGGCAAAGGTTATGACGGCCGGAGACGCTGAAACCATTGGCAAAATAGGGGCAATCGACGAACCTGTTCAAGATCACCGATGGGTTCGTCGAGGACAGGTCCACCTTGGCCAGGTAGAGGCCCATTCTCAAGGGGCTAACTCCCGCGTTCAGTTCAAGTGCGCCCCTCTCCCTCAGTTTGGCCACCCGGCTAGCGACAGATGGCTGGGATAGGCGGAGCACCTTGGCGATCGACTCCTGGGACACATTGGGGTCGGAAGAATACATGGAAATGATTATCTTGTCCTTTTCATCGAGAGTAAGCACCATTTCAGCACAAGCCTATTTTTTATAACTATTTAATCGTATTATCTTATTTTTCATCATGTGATAGGTTATATATCTCAAGATGGGTAGATACATTGGTGAGATCACATGGCTATGTTCTGTAACCAATGCCAGCAGACCGTGAAGGGTATTGCTTGTACGGTCCGGGGAGTATGCGGGAAGGACGAGGATGTCCAATCCCTGATGGACACTCTGCTTTTCGGCCTCAAGGGGATCGCGGCATATGCCTACCATGCCCGCCTGCTGGGTAAGACGGACCCAGAGGTGGATGAGTTCATCGAGGAAGCTCTGTTCAAGACCTTGACGAACGTTGACTTCTCTCAGGAGGATCTATGGAACACGCTAATGAAGGCGGGGATGATAAACCTCAAGGCCATGCAGATGCTCGATGCCGGTAACACCGAGCATTTCGGACTTCCTGGGCCTACAAAGGTTCGCACGGGCACCGTTAAGGGGCCAGGGATCCTGGTGACTGGGCATGACCTTCTGGACCTGGAGGCCCTGCTGCAGCAGACCCAGGGCACGGGAGTGAACGTTTACACCCATGGGGAGATGCTGCCCGCCAATGCCTATCCTGAGCTGAAGAAGTACAAGAACCTTATCGGCAACTATGGCGGAGCCTGGCAGAAGCAGAAGAAGGAGTTCGATGAGTTCGGCGGACCAGTTCTGGTAACGACTAACTGTGTGCTCATCCCACCCGAGAGCTACAAGGACAGGTTGTACACCACCAGCGTGGCTGCGGTCCCGGGAGTGAAGCACATCGCCGACCGTAAGGACTTCAGCGAGATCATTGAGCATGCCAAGAGGATAGGGGACCTTCCCGAACGCCAAGGCCCCGACATGTTGACCGGCGCTCACCACAAGGCGGTCCTATCCTTGGCACCAGTGATCATAGACGCGGTGAAGACCGGCAAGTTGAAGCACTTCTTCCTAGTGGGAGGATGCGACGGAGCCACCCCTGGGCGTGATTATTACACCCAGCTTGCAGAGAAGATACCCCAGGACAGCGTGATCATGACCCTTGCCTGTGGCAAGTACAGGTTCAATGACCAGGAGTTCGGGGATATCGGCGGCATACCGCGGCTCCTTGACCTAGGCCAGTGCAACGATACATACTCCGCCATCGTACTGGCGGTGGAACTGTCCAAGGCGTTCAATGTGGAGGTCAACGATCTCCCTCTGAGCATCGTGCTGTCCTGGTTCGAGCAAAAGGCAGTGGCCATCGTCCTAACCCTGCTGGCACTGGGGATCCGTGATGTCAGGCTCGGGCCCACCCTTCCGGCTTTCATCACCCCCAACAACTGGAAGCTCATCCAGGATAAGTTCGGATGGAAGGCCGTTGGCGATCCCGATGCCGACCTGAAGGACATGCTGAAAGGTTGAACATCTTACACATCAAGTGGGGAGGAGGTCCCACCCCCCCCTTTCCTTTTACTTTGACTAAAAGCGCGGCTTATCCTGAATTGCGTTGCCCGTTCTTTATGGCTTGCGCTGTCCACCGCTCGTCCGTGCGAGCATCTTCGAGTTCGAGGAACATCCCAATTTACTTAGGCGGCAGCGTCCGCAGAATGACATTTCGAGCCTGGACCTCCGGACGTCTCCGTGATTTTAACAGGCGGCAAGCTCCGCAAAAAGGAAGGACGGCATTGTCCTCGGTCCTCATCCTCTCGTCTCGTAGAGCGCGCATCGAACGTGGAACCGTCCATTCAAGGTGTGAACGGCGTTCCTCTCACTAGGACCGCGTGTATCACGGCCAGCATCTTACGTGCCGCGGACATGAGCGCCTTCTTGACGCCCATCTCCCTGGACTTGCGCTTGAAGTACTCAGTTATCGTCGAATCGCAGAAGCGGATGTGCGAGAGAGTTATGCCTTCGATGATGGAACGCATCATGGGATCCCCGTTCTTGGTCATTCGACCATGATGTTCCTTGCCTCCTGAATCGCGTACTCGAGGTACCATGCCGAAGTACGCGCACAGCTTCTCCGGACCTTGGAACCTGCTCACGTCGATGATCATGGACATCAGCTGGACGGCGGTCTGCCGTCCTATGCCCGGTATCGATTCCAAAAGTTCGACGTTCCTATCGTTCGAACCTCGACGCTCGATCTCCCTGGCCACACGCTCCGACTCCTTGAGCAGAGCTGCGTAGCCATCGACCCTCCTCATCAAGGTGTAATCGTGCCCGTAGCTCGTTAACAAGAACTCTCTAGACTTCTTCGTCGAGATATCCTGGAACTGCGGAGGCAGTTCCAGACAGTTGCGGTGCATGTGCGATCTTATTCGCCTCACTTCATCGCCCAGCTTGTTAGAGAGCTCCTCCTTGTAACGGCAGAGGTCCTTCAGCTCCGCCTCCCGTTCCGTCGGAAAGTAGGACATGGACAGCTCGATCTCGCCGTTCTTCCACAGACGGAGGCAGCGACCGATCCATTCCGCGTCCAGACGGTCGGTCTTCTTGTCCGTGTCCGTTATCATCTTGAGGCTGCGAGCGTGGACGACGTAAGCTTCAACGCCCAGCTTTGAGAAGAAACGGTACACGACGTAGGAGTAGGTGCTCGATTCCATCATCACCGCATACTCCGTTCCGTGCATACGTTCGTGCAGTTCCTGAAGTCCGGAAGCGTTCGTTCTGACCTCGGCGCTCATCACGGCCTTGCCGCCTGCGCTTATCGCGCAGGCGACCGTGCAATCTTTATGTACGTCCAGCCCAATGTATTTCATGCGGCATTCGCTCCTTTTGCTCAACACTACTAGGTAGTGAATGCCGCGCTTTTAGTCCGATGGTCATTTTATTTAAAATGAGGTTAAAACAGGAGATCGTCCTGTTCCCAGTGTAGACCATTTGTTGTAGAAATTACACACGCCTGTGTCGAACACGGATGCAATGAACAAGTTCTGTTACCCAGAGATAGAAACCCATCGGACCCTGGATCATTTCTTCGCTGAAAATATGCCTATTTATTGGACCTCAACAAACCCTTCGTGCGCGTGGTCAATGCGCTGAACGCCGCCGAGACCGTGGCGACCATGGCCATGATGACGATGAAGACCATCATCCTGAGCATTTTTTTCTCACCTCTTCCATTCTAATGTTGTGATTAATATTCCATAATCCTTTGCATGATACTGGCATATTCCTACGAACAATGATGGACTTGCTCTGACCGCCGAATGAAGCGAAATCTATAAACTAGCACGATATCTGTCCTTCCTGCCATGGACCAAGTTCGAGAGGCGGCAATAAAGGCAAAGGAAGCATCGTACCGTCTGGCCACGCTGACGCTGGAAGATCGCAACCTTGCTCTGGATAAGATATCTCTGACCCTCGCCGCTAGGTCCGAGGACATACTCGCCGCCAACTCCCGGGATATGGAGGCCGCTCGTGCCGGAGGCCTATCCCAGGTATTGATCAAGAGGCTCAGGTACGACCGGAGCAAGCTCGAGGAGTCCCTGGAATCCATCAGGTCTCTGCAGTCCCAAGAGGAGGTCGTGGGCAAGCTCATATCGCGCACCGAGCTCGATGGCGGTCTGATCCTCGATAAGGTCTCCTGCCCCATAGGGGTCATCGGCGTGGTCTTCGAGGCCCGACCGGAGGCCTTGGTGCAGATATCCTGCCTGTGCCTACGCTCCGGCAACGCCGTGCTCCTCAAGGGAGGAACTGAGGCCAGGGAGACCAACGAGGCGCTGGCGGACGCCATCGCGGATGCGTTGTCCTCGGATGACCAGCTACGGGACGCGGTGCAACTGCTCTCCACCCGTGAGCAGTTCCGGGAGCTCCTCAAGCATGATGACCTGATAGACCTGATAATCCCGCGCGGCTCCAACGAGCTTGTGCGCTCCATAAAGGAGAGCACCAAGATCCCCGTCCTAGGCCATGCCGCGGGGATATGTCACACCTATGTTGACAAGGAAGCGGACATAGACATGGCGGTCAAGGTCTGTCATGATGCCAAGGTGCAGTATCCGGCAGTGTGCAACGCCATGGAAACGCTCCTCGTTCATAGATCCATAGCCGGTGACTTCCTGCCGCACATGGCCGAGGACTACGCCCACGCTGGGGTGGAGCTCAGGGGCGACGCCGGCGTCCGCGAGATAATCGATGTGAGGGAGGCCAGCAACGAGGACTGGGAAACGGAGTACAACGACCTCATACTGTCCATCAAGATAGTGGACTCCCTAAGAGAGGCCATTGACCATATCAACCGTTACTCCTCCCATCACACTGATGCCATCATAACCTCGGACGAGAGAGCGGCCCAGATGTTCATGGACATGGTCGACTCCTCCTCGGTAATGTGGAACGCCTCCACCCGCTTCTCGGACGGTTACCGTTATGGCCTGGGGGCCGAGGTGGGGATATCCACCAACAAGACCCACGCCCGGGGCCCGGTCGGCCTGGAAGGGCTCATCATATACAAGTACAAGCTGCGGGGTCACGGTCAGACCGTGGCCGAGTACGTGGGTAAGGAAGGCCGCAAGTTCACCCACAGGAAGATCCAATGAGGGACCTCCACCCCCAGCGGATCGTCATCAAGATAGGTACCAACACCATCTGCCAGGATGATGGCACCGTGGACCAGGGATACATCGATGAGGTCGCCCGGCAGGTAGCGGAGCTGGACCGGGACGGCATACAGAGCATCGTGGTGACCTCTGGAGCGATCGGGTCAGGGTCCTCGGAGCTGTCCCTGGACGGGAAGAAGAAGGATGTGGCCATGAAGCAGGCCTGTGCCGCCGTGGGGCAGGCCACCCTGATGCTGGCATGGAGGGACGCCTTCCGCAAGTACGGCAAGAGCGTGGGGCAGGTCCTCTTGACCTACGGAGCGTTCTCCGATCGCGCCCGCTATCTCGATCTCCGCAAGGCACTCGACGAGATGTTCCGCCTGGGGGTCGTGCCCGTGGTCAACGAGAACGATGTGATCGCCACCGATGAGATCGAGGAGATCTTCGGTGACAACGACAAGCTCTCCGCGCTGGTGGCCAGCAAGATGGACGCGGGCCTGCTCATCCTGCTAACGGACGTGGACGGCCTCTACGACCGCAACCCCGAGGCGGACAAGGACGCCAAGCTCATCCCTACGGTGGACGAGATCACCAAGGACCTGGAGAGGATCGCCGGGGAGAAGAGGAAGGAACGGTCCACGGGAGGCATGCGTACCAAGATCAATGCCGCCCGCATAGCCATGCAGTCAGGGTGCAACATGGTCATAGCCAACGGGCGAACCCCCGACGTCATCGTGCGCGTAGCTCGGGGCGAGGAGCTGGGGACCCTCTTCACCGCACAGTCCCATTACAGCAACAGGGAGCGATGGATACTCTTCGCCTGCCCCCGTGGAAAGGTCATGGTGGACGAGGGGGCCGAGCGCGCCCTGCGCGACGGTGGATCCCTGCTCCCATGTGGCATCACTTCCATAGATGGCAAGTTCAAGAAGGGTGATGTCGTCCGCATCGGCTCCTTCGCCAAGGGGCTGGCCAACGTCTCCTCCACGGAGATGCAGTCCAGGATGGTGAAGTGCAGAGAGGAGAAGGCCGCCGGTAAGAACGTCAACGGGAACGCGGTGATCAGCCATGAGAACATCGTGTTCCATGACTGAAGCATGCCCTACAGATCCCTGCTCCAGCTCCTGATCTGCTCCCAGTCGCGATAGTCGTAGGGGCTGTTCACATCGATCCCCCTACCCACCAGCTGCTTCTTGGTCCCTACCCCTGCCAGGAGAGCCTTGGTTAGGGCCCCGTACCTGGAGAAGTCGATGACCCCACCGAACATCCCCAGCGATACTGGCCGGAGACCGGGGACGGATGCGGCGACATCCTCCAGATACATCCTCCTCCCCGCCTCGATCTTCTCAGGGAACAGGACATCGCTGCAGCTTACGAACAGGGCCACCTTCCGCTCGCACAGTTCCTGTCCCTTGACCTCCAGGAATCGCTTCGCCTCCTTGGTCCATTTCCCCACGAACACTGGGCTTCCCAGCACGACCATGTCGTAGTTCGTGACCTCGGGTTCAGGACCGCACCGCAGGTCGACGACATCGACTTCATGCCCCTCGCCTCTCAGCCCCTCTCCGATGACCTCGGCCAGGCGGGTTGTGGAGCCGTACTTGCTACCGTACGCCACCAAGACCCTCATCAGCTCACCACCGTGCGGTGATGCCCGCGCCCCCTGACCCCTACCACATAGATGATGAACGCCGCAGGTATGACCAGACCGAACAGCGCCGAGGGCTGGATGACAAAGGCCGCCCATAGATCATAAGCGATCGTGGCCAGGGACACAAGGACGGTTGCGTATAGGCCCCAGTTCCTGTTCAGGACCAACCCTGCAGCGGCGACAGCCCCCGATATCCCCAGGGCGAAGAAGGGCAGAGCGATGGTCGTCGTCCAATCTGTCAGAGGGCCGTCCACCATATCCATTATCTGTTGCTGGGTCTCCGCGCACAGGTTGCCGGTCAGGCCTACCGCGAAAAAGATCCGCAGGGCCGCCTGCACAAATGACAGGAGGATGAGCGCGCCCATCCCCTTAGTGAGATATGTTCTCATTTCGTTCACCTTATGGCGGTGAGAGCCTGCTCTCCTCTTCTTTCTCCGTCAAGGGGTCATGAGAAAATATTTCCCAGGGGAGCCCACCACGTCCATCTTTTCCCGGAGGTTCGAGAAACTTTGCACCTCCAAACCTATCTCGGACCATACTGGACGTTGGAGGGAATGGTCCCTTTGATGCCCTCATAGTAGCGGGCATCAAGGATCACTCTTGGCACTACTTCCTTGAATACTCCGTCCCTCTCCAGCTCCATGACCAGATCGTTTAGCTCATGGATGCTGGAGCTCCACACCATTGATATGATTGTATCCGGTCGGTCGCTGAAATTGTAGGTTATGATCTCCCGGGTCGACAGCCGTCGGACCAGCGCCACCGCTACCTTCTCGGGGTCCTGCCCTTCCTTGATGTTCAGATGGATGGCGCTCATGATGTCGCCGGACCGCTGCGGGTACCACTCGTAAGCGAAGTGGACGAGCATGCTCTTCATGAGGCGTTGGATATGCCGGTTGACCGTCCGAGGCGCCAGCCCCAGCTCTCTCGCTACTTCGGTCACCGGCCTCCGGGAATCATCCTTCAGGGCCGACACTATCTTGACGTCCAATGGATAGATCGTAACACCCTCGTCGATGTCCATCAGCGATGGGTTATAGACCACGCCCACTTCAGGGCGTACCAATTTCGCCATCTTCGTCACCGCGGTCGTGAACCTGCTGATGCGGCCGGGGTCCAGAACGGTACCGGAGATGTAGATATACTTGCCTGATGACACCATCACCATGTCCATCTCCTTCTCACCGTTCAGCTCCTGAAGGACGCACTCCAACGACGGTGCCTGGGAGACCCCATGGACCAGGACCCAGGTGGAGCGGTATGCCCGGGCCGAGAAGGAAGCGTTGAACTTGGAGATGACCCCCATGGCGACGAGGTCCTGGACGCGGCGATGGGCGGTCTGCACGCTGATTCCCGCGGCCTTGGCCAGCTCGGAATAGGACATCCGGGAGTTGTATATGAGGAGGCGGCAGAGAGTTACATCGATCTCGTCCATGAACGTTCAGCATGGCGAATATGCATGTTATCCTTTACCATTGAGCATGATTTTTCATAGAATTCAGAATATTCAGAAAATTCATATACATTATCGATGTTGTGATAGCCATATGATCAAGGGGCGTAGGAAGGAGAAATGCTGCGAGGCTTCGAGCAGGAGTGAGGTCATGGTCGCAGCCATAGTGACGATAGACGATAGAGGGCAGATGGTGCTCCCCAAGGAGATCAGGAAGAAGGCGGGATTGGCCCCAGGTGATAAGCTCTCGGTGGTGACCCGGGAGAGGGACGGAAAGGTCTGCTGCATATATCTCATCAAGAACGAAGAGGTCTCCAGCGTGGTGAAGGACCGTTTTGGTGACCTGTTCCAGGACTCAGGAGACGAATGAGGTGCTCTCATGAACGAACAGATAATCGGCACTACCTCAAACCTCACCGCCCATGATCGCATCGACCATCTCCAGGCCAGGCTGGGCCTTAACAGGATGGGTCACAAGGTGGTTCCAGGCCTCTACAGCCTGGGCACGCCGGACCAGAGGTCTCCGGTCCTGGTCTCGGCCAATTACACCTTAAGCTTCAATGCTCTCCGTTCCTCGCTCGCAGGAACGGACTGCTACATCCTGGTCCTCGACACCAAGGGCGTGAACGTATGGTGCGCGGCTGGAAAAGGTACATTTGGAACGGAGGAGCTCGTTCACCGTATACAGGTCACAGGCCTGGAGAGGGTGGTGGAGCATCGACAACTGATCCTCCCGCAGCTGGGAGCTCCGGGCGTGGCCGCTCACCAAGTAAAGAAGAGCACTGGCTTCTCGGTGTCCTACGGACCCATCAGGGCGAGCGATCTCCAGGAGTACATGCGTGAGGGGAAGGCAAGCCCGGAGATGAGGAGGGTCACGTTCCCGTGGCGAGACCGGGCGGTGTTAACTCTCGTGGAGGTCAAATTGTCCCTGAAATATCTGATCCCACTATCGATCATTCTATTCTTCATCGCCGGTATCTTGGGGGTCCTGGTAGCGGTGGTTGCGGTGCTGGGAGGGACCGTGCTCTTCCCTCTCCTCCTTCCTCACCTCCCGACGCGGGATCTCTCCTCCAAAGGCCTGATCCTGGGGGCGCTGCTCTCGCTCCCGTTCATCGCCTGGTTGGCGTATGATGGCAGCGTCAACGCCCTGGCCCTGGCCTTACTGATATTGGCCCTTCTGCTGATCATGTCGCCTGTGGTCGGCTACATGGCCCTGAACTTCACGGGATGTACCACCTATACTTCGAGGACGGGAGTGAAGAAGGAGATATTTCGTTGGGTCCCGGTCATGGTGGCAATGCTGATAGTTGGGCTGTCGATGCTTTCGATTTCGGGGGCAATGTACTGGGGTTGGTTATGATGATGGAGATACCGCTGATAATGGGAACAAAGGAGGCCGAGGATAACGCCATAAATACGCTGAGGTTCTATCCCGGCAGGTGCATCAACTGCGGCCGCTGCTACGAGGTATGCCCGCATGGGGTGTTCGCCCCCTCCGAGGCCCGGGCGAAGATGATCGCCCCGGAGAGATGCATGGAGTGCGGGGCCTGTCAGGTCAACTGCCCCGTGGCCGCGATATCCGTCGATTCCGGGGTGGGCTGCGCATCTGCCATGATCAAGGCCGCCCTGACCGGTAGCAAGGAGGTCACCTGCGGACCAGAGTGCTGCGGGCGTTAGATCATGACCTGAACGGCGTTCATGCAGGGGGAGTCATATCCCTCTCTCTCGACCTCAGCTCCCGGCGGACCTTCCAGTACATGATGATGTTGTAAACCGTACTGATGGCGGTAATGACAATGGCTATGGTGAGGAAGATCTTCATCATATCATTGCTTATCCACGACAAGATGGCCTCGAGGGCAGTGGGCAGGTATTCCCATAGGTGAGGGAAGTCAAAGGGGAAGACCGTCAGAAGATAGGAGCCTGCGGTGATGAAGACCACAGAGCTGATGATGTCCATGAGGCGCCCCAGGTTCCTTCTGCCAATGATCGCACGGACCAAGCTAGGCACCATACCGAACAGCAGGGAGCCGTAGAACGCGAGCTGCTCTACGGTTCCGAAACCGGATGTGAAGAAGCCCAGGTCCTTGGCCTGCACGTCCAAGAACATCAGGGCCACAGCCACCGTTATGATGGGGACAAGAACGTTCCCCAGCCTCTCTAGCAGACCCAGCCTATCTCTGTCCGCCTCCTTACTAACATATCTCCCCCATCCGAGCCCCCGATCGGGCATGGGTCGCTGATCTTGGACCATGAGGATCAATAGCGATTAACGGCCGAATAAAACCTACGTAGAACAAATATGCATATCTACCTCGCCCATTACCCATCGTGGCCGATGGACTCAGAAGAGAGGTGGGACTTTGGTGGGCGGTGGCCTACGGAGTGGGCACCATTCTGGGTGCGGGCATATACGCCCTCATCGGTGTGGCCACCGGAAAGGCAGGGAACTTGGTATGGCTGTCCTTCGCCCTGGCCGCAGTGATCGCAGCCTTCAGCGGCCTCAGCTATGCCAAGCTGTCCTCCATCTACCCCTCTAGCGGAGCCGAGTACGTCTATGTGGAGAACGCCTTTCGGTCCAAGTTCTGGGCCTTCGTCGTTGGCTGGTTGGTACTGATATCAAGCATAATCTCGGCGGCGACCGTGGCCCAGGGCTTCGGTGGCTACCTGTCCTCTATATTGGACATACCCGTTGCGTTAGGGGCAAGCGCTCTCATCGTGGTCCTGGCGATCATCAACTATGCCGGCATAAAGGAGTCCTTGATCCTGAACGCCATCATGACCGTCATTGAGACGATCGGCGTCCTCATTGTCATATTCCTGGGCGTCGGCTACCTGGGAACGGTGGACTACACCCAGTCCCCCTTTGGACTGGAAGGGGTGGTGGGCGCTGTGGGGGTCATATTCTTCGCGTTCATAGGGTTCGAGGGCCTTGTCAAGATCGGGGATGAGACCAAGGACGCCGAGAGGACCATACCTCGGGCCCTAATGATCTCCCTGGCGATCACCGCTGTGCTATACGTCCTGGTGGCCATTTCAGTGGTCAGCATCGTCCCCTACGATCAACTGGCGGCATCCTCCTCCCCGCTCGCGGACGTCGCCCTTCAAGCCTCAGGTCAGGAGGCCTACGCACTGTTGACGATCATCGCCCTAGTGGCCACTGCGAACACAGTGCTGATCATCCTGATAGCCTCCTCCCGGATAGCCTATGGGATGTCCACGCGCGCCGCTCTCCCGAAGCTGCTGTCGCGCATACAGCCAAGCACAGGCACACCTCTAATGGCCATCGTCCTGACCACCTTAGCATCGGTGGCCTTCTGCTTCCTGGGCGGTATCGAGCTCACGGCCAATGTGTCCAATTTCACGATATTCATGGTGTTCCTGGCGGTCAACCTGTCGGTGATCCAGCTGTCCCGGGGAAGCAAGAGCATAGGTAGAGCTTACGTCCTGTCGGCAGTAGTGGGGTCATTGACCTCCGTGGCCATGCTCACCCAGTTCAACTGGGAGGTCGCCCTGCTGTCCATACTCCTGACGCTATCAGGGGCGGGACTTTACAGGATAATGGAGATGGACCTGAAGTGATCCGTCCTTAGAGCCCGCGCCTCATGATGAGGTAAGGTAGAAGGTCGTCTTCGCCCAGGTCCAGGGACGTCTCCTTGACCACCTCGTAGCCGAGGTGCTGATAGAATCCCACCGCCACGACCGATGAGTCCAGCACGATCTCTCTCATGCCACATTTCCTGGCCTGTTCCTCAAGCCTCATCATCAGGCCACGCCCTATTCCCATCCTTTTTAGGGAGGGATCCACAAAGACCATTCTTATCTCATTACCCAGCAGCTCGCCTACGCCTGCGATGACGCCATCACAGGCAGCTACGATGCAATGGCCTTCATGCACGTGCCTGTTGATGCTGGCGACATCATGGTGCCTCATGAAGAACTCCACGGCACCGGCCGAATAGGCCTCCTTATAGCTCGACATGATGGTCCTCCGCAACAGGGCGTGGACCATGATGACATCCTCGGGCACCATCTTTCGATATTGAAACTTGTCACTACCAATGACCATTCCGAACTCGCCCCCATCGCGATAGGATTATTTAATTTGGGAACCAATGAAATAAGGGCATTTCATGCAAGACTACAATGTTCTGGTGACCTTCCATCATAATGAGAAGCTTAGGGCGGAGGAGGAGGTGGCGGAGCGGGTGCGGCAAGCCGATCTCATCCTTGAAGATATGATGGAATCCTCCGTGGACGGTCTATTGCTGATCAGGATCAGGGGTGATGGCAAGGAGGCGGTAAGTAGGCTGCGGGCCTTTGCCATGAGATTCCCTGAGGTCTTCCGCCACACCCACCGTTGGATCCCTATCGAAGAGTGGGTGAGGTCCGAGCCGGAGTCCATGATAAGCGCGGCGAGGACGTTCGGAGAACGTATAGGGGATGATGACCGGTGGAGGATCGAGGTCGAAAAGAGACGCTACCAGGGAGGCTCCGGCCAGGACATCGTGAGAATGATGGCCGAGCATGTACACAGGGGAGTGGTGGACCTGGACGGTGCGGAAGTGGTCCTCATGGTACAGATCATAGAGGATCTCGCCGGTTTTAGCCTGGTACACGAGGACGAGGTCCTGGATATCAATGCAGTAAGAAAACACACCGGCCTCGCCAGGATCGGTTGACCTTTCAACAGGTGTCGCATTAACGTAACTTAAAAAAAATCCCCATGCGATTACTCTTAGGGGATAGAATGGAACCCAAGACTCCATCCTAAGGTGTCAATTTGTCTAATCGGTTTACAAAATCCAATTATTATTAATATTGCCTCTGATTCGATAACGGCGGAGGCATGCCAGACCGAGGAGGTAACAATCGATTCTTCAAGGGAGAAAAGAATACAGTCCAGCACGCCTCCCTTTTTTTAGAAGATTGACCTTATTGAATTATCGGGCCCCCTTCCCATATCAACAGGAATTGCGTTAACAGTCACCGGTTTCCTTCCATCATATTTCGTCCTCACCTTAGTCTCAGAAAGGTAGGATGTCCCAATGCAAGTTGTGAAAGTCCTATGCGATAAATCACTTCCATCCACTAGGTCGGCCATGCATGGTTCATTCAAATATCGATCCATTCCAGGGATGCTAGTATAGGCCGCACTCCAAACGGCCATCGTAGAAACACCAATCTGAAGTGGGTCGTGAATGAGGGTCCTGATTCTATTTTCGCCGAGTGGATCGAAAGAATAGGGCATACCCGGAGAGGAGACAATTGAACCTTCATTGATGAACTCCCCAGGAATAAATGACGGAGAGACGTTGAGAATGGCATATGATGAGCGCACACCATCTTCCATTCCTTTTATCACAACTCCAAAATGGTTTTGGGCTTCTTCAGCACGTTTGATGTTAGACTCCACCACGGTGACATTGGCACCTCTCGCCTGAAGTAATTCGATCGAATACCATCCCAGCCGGCCTGCCCCTATGACCAGAACATCCTTACTCTCCAGGCCTCCGAGTGCCACTTCTAGAGCGGTACAATAGCCCAATGCTGTTGCATGCACATTATTAACGATCTTCCTCTCTCTAGTATTGAGGGCAACAAAATTGTTGTCGTCAGCCATGAAGATGATGTCAACCCCGCTCCCTATGGCATCGCATATGCCAGTCACATCAGTATTTGATTCTACATGACAATCCAATCCAATGTGGCGAGCGATCGCACAGACGGAATCACTGAACCCTTTTGTGACTCCCTGGCCACTAGTGATAGGTACGCAAATGGCACTGAAAGCGCTGAGATCGAGTTCGACATCGAACACTCTCATCGCCAATCCCCTTAAGTCTAAGCCGATGGCTTGTCTGAGTTCTTGATCTCTAAGGTCTAAGGTGTTTGGAACATCATAGATCATACCTGGTGTCAGACGGGTCACGCCCTAACCTCCGGCTGAGGATCAAAATAATAAGTAATGTTCTCGCTCTTCATGATATTATTCAGACATCTCTGACGTTTCTGCCAAGCACCTTCTGGCGTGGAGGAATTGCATATGATCGTCGCTCGCCAACTGCTCTTTCCATGCTCGAAATCTGTCACCATCTCATCTGAACCGAATAGACCAGATATCAGCCTTGGTTTACGTACCTCGGAGAAGACCCCCTCTCCGCAAGACCTCATAGTATTGCCATCGATCGCTATGTGCTCATATATGGACGCTCCCCTCCGTTGTGGGATAACCTCATCGAGCTCTCCATCTGTCAGAGCATAGGTTAATAGTTCGATGAGGTTCACACCCGTCGCGTTGTATATGGCCGCAGGGGTTTGACTCGGAATTCTAGCGTCTATCTCCAACACTTTTGCCTCATTATCATTGACGATTGCCTCTACATCCATTATGCCTCGTAGCGAAACACTCTCTGCAAGCCGACGACTGCTTTCCAAGAAATCAAGCTCCACTTCCCTGCTTATTCCTTGCATGGGGCATCGGACCATTTTGCAGTCGTATCTGTCATCAAGAATGACCTCGGTCATAATCGCTGGAACGAACGTTTCCCCATTCCCGATGACTTCGATGGATATGTTAGGCCCATCTACGAATTCCTGGATAATCGGTTCGTCATCGAGCGACTCAATCTTCCTTATACCATCTCCAAGCTGGTTTTCGTTATAGGCTTTTACCACTCCTGTACTGCCGCTCTGGCCTGAAGGTTTAATTACAACGGGAAAACCGGATTTAGGCCATGGCTGAGGGGTTGGTATGCTCAGGGCCTCCATCAGCTTGTTAGAACTCAATTTTGATGATGAGATCTTATACGCATCTAGATCGAAAAGTAGGGGGATATCCATTTTTTTCAGTAACTTACATAGTGCGGTCAGCGTCTCGATGTTCTCGTTCGCTGGCAGGACAGCATCACAAGTGCAAAGAAGGCGTTTTGCCTCCTCTTCATTACTACATACATCAAGGACGTATCCCTCATCTGCCAAGGATAGAGCCGGGGCCTGGTCGTTCATATCGATGACCATCGTATCCATCCCTGATTTCCTTGCTAGGTAAACCGCCTCCATCCCCTGCAACATTCCCCCGACTATGCCAATCTTGGTCAAGCGATCACCTGAGGTACGATGGAATTCTTCCATTCTCCGATAAGACGGTTGTAATCGGCCAAGGGAGCGATATCGACGTCTAAGTTCCCCAACGCCCTCCCCATGCTGCCAGGTGATCTCTCCCCGGTGTCTATTTCCAAAACATGCTGGGCTACACCAGCCAATCCTTTCTCCGGCGGTATTATCGATGTAATCACATTAGCCCCGGCATCTAGTCGAGGTTTGAGTCCACTTACGCCCTGAATGTCCAGTGATGCGGGAATGAGCTTATCCTGATGGACCAGCCTCATGACTGCCATGGTCACGAGCTCATCAAGATATGTTGTAGTAGGGACGGTCTCCATGGGAGTGTTCTTTTGGGGGACGAAGGTCATAGCCCGTACCTGCTGGACCCCCTCTTGAAGCATAACCTCTATTGATGTGGCACGATCATCTATGCTCTCACCAACACCGACCATTATCCCCTCTTCTGTGAGCAGTCCAGACCTTCTTGCCCAAATCTTTTGCATGTACCTCTCATAATAGTCTTGGTCCGGTCGAAGCCTGGTGAAAAGAGCCTGATTATGAGTCTCCTGATAGCATGCGAACCAATCAACACCGGAGTTTCTCATGTCATTAAAGAGGTCCTTGGGGATAACTCCGGGAGAGGCCATGATGGGAGTTCTAACTTCATCGCTCACGCCTTGAATGACATCCAACAATGCCTGCTTCGAACCGGCATGATATCTAGGATCTTCACCCATCGTCAGGTCGATGAGGTGGACCCCCGCATCTTCTAACGCGACAGCCAATGAAATTATCTCTTCCTTGGTCTTTCGATATCGAACGCTGTCGTCGTTGGATTGACGGTAAAAACAAAATGAGCAATTATTGCGGCAGTAGGTGGAGAAGTAAACAAAACCATAGAGGAAAACCTTGTTATCGAAATTCCTCTCCTTGATTTCCCTTGCTGTTTCAAAAAGCATCGAGATATCTCTCTCGTTCCTAACTGAAAGAAGATTGACTATGTCATCATGTGTCAAATGCTCCTGGTCCCAAGCCTTTGCCAGCAGACCATCTACGGTACTCTGTTCCATGATCTATAACCTCCACCTATATATCGATCCGTGCCCCGTTCAAATATATCAGGCTACGAGCAACTGACTTGATGTTGCTCTGATTTTTCATGAGCATGAGGATGCGTTCCAGACCAAAACCAATCCCGGCCCACGGTTCATCGATACCATGCGCCTCATCCATCGGTAAGGGGCCGATCGCTCCAGATGCCACTTCCACCCCGTCTACTTCCACATCGAGTGTTCGTCCATATACCTCGGATTCCTCCACAACCAGCTTATACTGCAAACCAGCAACGTCCATAACCGTCTGGGCGTCGTCTCTTAATGCCTCCATTGCCTCGCGCTCCGGGGCGAGCTCAACTAGGTTCAGCATAGTGAATTCTTCCAGGTGGTTGGAACCCTTGGATTCCTTCCTGAAACATGGCCCTATCTCGAAGAGCTTGACAGTACAGACAGTGCGACTAAGATGTCGCATGATGTAGTAGAGATTAGGCGCTAGCATTGGTCTCATGCATTTCTTTGGCGTTACCCAAAATACCTGGTTTAATAAAGGGTGACCATCCGCGATGCCCATCTTGGTCAAGCTAGATGCAGAGATGATCATGGGAGTCTTCACTTCGGTAAAACCCCTGGTGATTAACACATTGGATAAATCTGATTCGAGAGAGGCGAGAGAGTTCCTTTGAGATCCATCCATAGTCTCTAAGATTCTTTGTCGGTTTCTACTCTGAAGTGATTTCACTTGCTCCTGAAAGTATAAGTCTCTATCATCAATGGTTGAAAAAATAATGGTTTTGTCAATTGTACCACCTAGTTCACGAATCCGTTGATTCTGCGAAGTTGTGAGATCAGTACTCATTCATATCCCTGCTTTGGAACACTTGAAGTGGCGAAGTGCCCGGGAGTTGAACCCGGCTGCCTTGGCTGTAGAGGCCTGGTGGTCGCCGGACCAACACTCCATCCTCAACTTAGAAACACATAATCCTAATCGAGCATTTATTCTTTTTGTTTTTGTTTTCATATTATTACGATTGTATTCAATTATTTATCGTTTGTATCTTTATTGTTTTCATAATTTTCATATTACAAGCCCATTTATTATCTCATGATTTGATCATTAGATACTTTCGATGATCATTTATTGATGTTTAATGGTGATAATTTTTTTTAATCAGCATCATAGAATAATAAATAATGGCCTATTTTGTTTGATACTTAGTACACTTAGATGATATGTGTTTGACACTTATGCTCAATGTAGTATAAGTCTAAGATCGCTTTGTCTTTTCTTGAATATTTTGTATACATATGATTGCAAAACATTACTAATAAATACAAATTAAATCATTACGTAATCTGAGGAATCAAGTATGTCAGAGCACTACTACCCCGGAAGAGGTGTGTTAGAGGGTGTCTCTCTGGGCATTTTTTCGCCAGAGGACATCCGAATGCTCGACTATGCAACCAAGGAGGTTTTACAGAACCCTGGCATCAAGGTTACTCATGCTAGGGCTAGACAAATCTTCAGAGAAGGTGGTTGCGATGTCGATGAAAAGACCCAGATGGTGAAAATACCTGATTATGTCATCAGAAAGGCACTACAAACGGCACCATCCAGGTTCACATGCTATGGTCGAGAGAAGAAGAACAACGTAGTTCAGGAGAGCCATGGTAAGGTGCACTATACCTGCTTTGGAACTGGTATTAAGATGTGCAATTACAAAGGAAGAGGCGCATATGAAACCGTGGACTCCACAGATCAGGACTTGGCAAATACTGCTAAGATAGTGGACTGGGCAGACCAGGTCGATACATATTCCTTGGCCGTATCCGCGAGGGACTGGGCTGGCGTTGGTAAGGAAGATGTTCACGAGATGTATACTGCTTTGGCAAACTCATCAAAGCACTTCCATCACATCGATCCTGTCGGCACTGATGTGCATTATTATTTCGAGCTAGCAAAGGCATATTATGGTGGAGATGAAGAAGCCGCTAGGAGGAAGCCGCTTTTCTCGATCCTTGCTTGCCCTACAAGCCCTCTAGAGCTTGGAGACAATGGATGTGAGACTTTCCTACGTGCTGCGGAATATGGCATACCTGCTTGTGTGATCAGCATGGCTATGTCAGGAGGTTCTGCGCCGATTTTCTTGGCTGGAACAATTCTAACCCACAATGCTGAGGTTCTTGCTGGGATAACCCTTATCCAACTCGCATATCCTGGTGCACCAGTATGGTATGGAAGTTCTACGACTACCATGGATGTCAAGAATGGGACCGCCCCTGTTGGCTCCCCCGAATTGGGGATGATCAGCAGTGCTGTAGCAAAGTTGGGTCAGTTCTACGGTCTGCCCACCTTCGTAGCCGGCATATAGTCTGACGCGAAAATCCCAGATTCCCAAGCAGGTCACGAAAAGACGCTCACCGCTCTGTTGCCTTCGATGGCAGGCGCGAGCATGATCTATGGGGCTGGGGTTCTCGAGCTTGGCATGACATTTTCAATGGAACAATTGGTGATTGACAACGATATCATAAGAATGACCAAAAAGGTCACAAGAGGTATCGATGTGAATGATGAGACCCTTGGTGTCGCAGCAATCCAGAAGGTTGGTGTTGCCAATAATTTCCTTAGCCACAAGACCACAATGAACAACATCGAGTATCCTTCTCAGCCCGAGCTTTTCAACAGACTCATGTACGGTGATTGGGCTCGTGATGGCTCGAGGGACCTAGCGACAGTTGCTCATGAGGTTGTTGTTGATGTAATGAAGAATTACAAGCCCACACCGATTGATTCTGACCTCCTAAAGGATATGAAGGAAGTCCTTGCGAGAGCAGACAAGGAGTTCAAGGGACAGCGATGAAGGTGAATGAAATGGATTCTAAAGATAATATCATAGCAAGGGCTAAGTCTTCCGTATTGTCCTTCGATCAGGACCAGGCTATTGAAGTAGCCCAAGAAGCGATAAAGGCTGGCATTTCTCCCGTTGAAGTGATCCAAAAGGGTTACACAGCGGGAATGAATGAAATAGGTACTAAATACGAAGCTAAGCAGTTGTTCCTACCTCATGTAATGGCCGCAGCTGAAGCCATGACTGCCGGAATAGATATTCTAACCCCAGAGATGGAAAAGTTAGGGAAGGCTGAGGGCAATGGACTAGGAACTATTGTTATCGCCACTATTGAAGGTGATATCCACAGCATCGGTAAGGATATTGTAGCAATCATGCTGAAAATTGCCGGTTTCGATGTCCACAACCTAGGTAGAGACATTCCTTGCCCGGAGTTCATAAGTGCCGCAAAGAAATATGATGCTAAGTTCGTTGGATCGTCTGCTCTGATGACTAGCACTATGGTCAACCAGATGCGCATTGAGGAACTTCTCAAGGAAGAAGGGTTGAAAGGCAAGGTCAAGACTATCGTAGGAGGGGCTCCAGTCACACAAGAATGGGCAACAAAAATTGGAGCAGATCTCTACGGCGAGAGCTCGTCGGATGCGGTATCTCGACTGAAGATTGCTAAGTAAGGCGATACCTGAATTTTTTCTCGGTGCCTATGTCTGGTCCAAGATCGGAATGGGCACCATAAAATTTTTTCCAATGTGTGACAACGGACGTGAAAACGATGACCGAAGTAGTAGACGCTGTTGACGATAGCCCATTCGAGAGAAATCTCAACTGGAAGCAAGGTGTGGCCATAGCCATGGGTGCTCCAGTCCTGATATTGCCTTCGATTGGGTATACTGTAAGCTACTTATGGGGTGCAGCTGTAATTCTGTGGGCCCTGTCTGTGATGCAAACGATATTGCAAAATATTGCTTATGCGGAACTTGCTACAACTTTTCCCAGGGCCTCAGGTTTACCGGGATTTGCTCAGGCAGTTCTTTCTAAGAAGGAGGGCAATGGTAAAAAAAAGTATACCTTGAGTAAATTTATAGGCGGTTTTAGCTCCTGGAGTTATTGGTTTGCTTGGAACCCCGTTCTAGCAGTGATGACGATCACAGCTGCATGGTACATCAAGGGTGTTGTACCAGCTTTTGCTGATATTGATGTTGTTGTCCTTTCCCTCATACTTGGAGCTGTTATCTTTAGCAGCCTAATAATTGTGAACTTAAAAGGCCTAGCAAATGGAGCCAAGCTTGGGCTTGTTCTAGCAATTGTGGCCATCATACCTGTGATGACTATCTCATTAGCTCCTATAGGCACTAGTGTCTTTGATCTCAGCAATGTTACTGATGCGATTCTACCAACGACATGGGCGTGGGATATGGAACACATCCTGATACTTGCTGGATTATTCGCGATTGCGCTTTGGAGCACCGGTGGAAGCGAGGCAGTTGCAATCTACGGGCCTCGATATAAAAATCCTAGAAAAGACCTCCCCAAAGCTTTGCTGGTATGTGTTTCCATAATTATGGTGACATTCGTTTGGATTCAAGCATCAGCAACAGCCACTCTAGGGATTGATGGCATTCTCGCTGAGCCTGTTTCCCCACTGATCGGAATGGCTACGATTGCTTTTGGTAGTGCGATAGCGCCATTTGTTCTATTGGTCTTGATAGCAGCTATTATTCTAATGACCCAAACAGCAATACTGGGTTCCGGTATTGCGATGCAACAGATGGCAGAAGTCGGGAACCTACCAAAGATATTTGCCAAGGTGAATTCATATGGCATCCCTGTTAGGGCTATGATATTCATAGCGATCTTCAACATCCTCTTAATCACACTGAGGACTCCCGTTGCCATCATCGCCGCAGCTAGCTTTGGTTACATATTGGTCAATGGCATCTCCTTGTTCGCCTTTGTGAAGGCAAGAAGAGATCCCGAGTTAAAGAAGCTACCAAGACCATACAAGGCGCCCAAGAGCTGGACCTTTGTTGCGATTCTGGTCGGATTGTTTAACATTCCGATAATCCTGGCTGGTTTAATCTACCTACAAATATATGAGGCAGGTCTCCAGCCAGTGATCGTTGGAGCTGTGGTCCTTCTGCTGTATATACCCATATGGTTCTACTCCCAAAAAGGTTATGAGGAACCAGATAAAAATGTGGAGGCTGTACCAGAGGTCGGGTAGGTCTGATCATTTTCGATCAATAATAAAGAGGGTGGTCTTTCAAAAACGCCATAATTTTTTTCTTTTTTTCTAACTTCGACATCAGTTCTCATATTCTCATCGTATTTTAAGATTTGACATCATATCGAACCTCTGGAAATTTCTAGAGCTTTTTGCCAGAGGCGGAAACGGTCACGTTTCCGCCATATACTCAAGTAAAAACGCTTTATTGAGCGCGCTCAGGTTCGAGTGGCACTGTCATTTTCGACCGCCTACTGTCAGAACCCCCGTCATTGTCATTTTCTAACTAATTAGTGATGAACAACTTTGACACAGTCTCGATTAGAGATTCGAAGAAACATGTCAAGGAGATTGACATCTGGGGGGTAAATCCCATGAGTAATATGCCGCATATGGTGCCATCGGACCATGCTCAGAGATGTCTTACTCCGATCTCCCACTTCGATGAATGAAAGAGCTTTTCGACTGCGTTCTTGCTTCTGTAGGGTCTAGGAGCTTCGGTTGTGGATAAATGCCCGAACGAGGTCAAGTAGAAGCAGCCTTCACGGCCATCAACGACATCGTTGGACAGGAGGTGGAGCATTTCTCGTTCGTTCATGCCACAAGATACGTTTGATAATCATGCGACATGTCCATGTAAGAAAAGTACGTTTAATAATGTAGATCCCTCCCTCCTCAATAAATCAGTTCCTAGACGATGGCGACTAAGGTCTCAAACACCTTATTCTCAGCCAGGTTGATTTACTTCATCGCCTTATGGTCACTATAGTCGAAGACTTTTTTTCTAATACGCTTATAGTAAGCCCCCCCCAATAGAACGCGACCAAAGAAGATTCGATTAGAACGCTCCCGACCTGGTCGCCCATGTGGTGGATGTGTACCTAGCCGTTCACCTTCCTTGGTCCGATGATCATCGCCATTAGTAAATTCCTTGGAGGTTACCAGCTATATCCCTTTATGGACACGTGCTTATCATTCGAACTATCGTCCAGAGGGTTGTCGTACCTAATCAGTGGCGTATTGCGGCGAATATTTGATTTATATTCGGTTCTTAATTATGTCCATATATAGAACGTATAGTGACTTTTTTAGGTAGCGGTCCAGAAGCTCCTGGGCGATGCGTTCACGTTTTCGTCCAAGTATCTCCACCGCTCGGTACAAAGCCTTCTCGTTGAACTTCTGAAATTCTTGCTGCTCACATATGAATAGAATGTGGGGCATTCCCCCGCTCGTTACAAACTGAAGTTATGTCCCAGCTTGTTTGCTAACATCTACCGACCAAGACATCCAATTAACTATCTTCGTCCTTTTGCCAGTATATGAAAATTTATTGTTGTTCGAGCAAACGTTGAACATCAATCCTTTGACTGTAGACTCGTTTTTCTTCATTTTCATGCAGATGATCTAAAAAGTAACGGACAGCCATAGAACTAAATTCCGATCTGTTACGAAACAATTTTTTTTTCTTAATATATTCATCCATCTGTTCTATGACACCTTTTGCTACCCTATATGAGACCGTTATTGACGTGTCATCTGATTCGTCTTCTCTCATGATAATGCATCGATTTTAACCTATATGAAATTACGTATGTAAACATTTTTCACGCTGACGATAAATATTCATCAAGTTTTTTTCCAAGTAGTCATCGACGTTAATTTCATTCGTGTTTCTTTTTCGACCAGGGTGACCTATTGCATCAGAGGCTGCGATGGAGGTCTCGCTTTAGGAGCGTGGCCAGGATGAGCAGGAATAACAGCTCTATCGCAGTTGTCCATCTTTTCACTGATAGTTACCTTTAGAACATCTAATAATACAGAACATGATCTATAACCATTCGAGTAGGTCTGGTCTGCACGACCTCAGTTTTATAGAATCTAAGGCCGAGATTCTGTGTGGGTGAAGAATGAGATGTGGGTGTTTACCCCTTGTAACCTGCTCTTCCGATTCTCCCTTTAATAATGCCTTTATGCGAACGAATCAACCTATTCAATAAAGATACTAGCAATAATCCGAGATCGTTAAAGGGGACATCTGTAAAGTGGTCAATATTGACCGCCAAGCTCTCGAGCGCGGTAGTTGTCAAAGGAAGGCTCCTACGCAACTTGGATGCGCCCCCATGTACTACTGTTTCTGTGGCAACCAACCTTTCTCCAGTTTTCTTAACTGGCAATAGGTGAATTCATACTAATTCATTATCATAGTTATATTGATAATAATACATTACTGAAAGTTGGAAGTTTTCAATCAGCTTTACATCCAGATATCCACAACACAACTTGAGCGGTGAGACATTTGATATGTGCATTAAATTGATGCTTATCTCCTGACTAGGGTGCTTTGTAAAATGAAGACCTTCTTGAAAGATAATTTCTGGGTTAGTGTTTGAATTATTAATTTTATATCTATTGAATGCCTTATTGTATACAATAAGCTAACGAAATGCGAAAAACTTATAATCATGATGATACATGATTATTGGTGCTCAAGGGACGAGGATGTGAATGGATACTTTATTCGACTATGTTCTGAATAACAGCCCTCAGGGCGTATTTTGTATCGATAAAAGAGGTAACTGTTGTTACATGAACTCTGCAGCATCAAATCTCCTCAACATAGATGTCTCTGAGGCAATTGATAGTCACATCGCTGAGCTTGGACTTCCAAAAGAGTATTCTGACGAGATTGAGGCGTCCATATCATCTGCAATGAATTCAAAAAATATTGTTGAAAAAATAATATTTTATAAGACCGATAAGGATATCGAACCTCATAAAATTGTATTCAAACCATATATGCCTGCGGACAGTGGATTTAATGGAGTAATTATATATATGGAAAAAATATCTAGTAAACCAAGCTCTATTAGCGATTTTGATTATACTGACGATCAGACAATTCTCGATTTTTTTGAATCTATATTAGAGATTTTACCAGCTGCGGCATTTATCGCTGATAAAACCGGAAAATTGGTGGCGATAAATAAACTTGGTTTACAGATATACTATGGGGACGCTCCCTATCCCGAATCGATTGACAAATTCGAATACATTGGATATCA